>JBLNHD010000021.1:0-21946 GCA_050268825.1 Gemmatimonadota bacterium | reverse complement strand
GCCGTCGTGCAGCCAGGCGCGACGGGCATCGGCGCGGCATCGCTCCAGAACCACTCGATCTCGTCCCATGGCATCGCGCCGCGATATTCGTCGGACGCGAGCAGTTCGTACAGGCGCCGCGGCGTCGACCCGCCGGAGAGGGCCACGGTGCATCGTCCCGTGCACAGCACCGCCTCGCGCGTGGAGAGGAGCACGAAGCGCGCGGCCTCATGGCTCATCGCATCGGCATTCGCGAGGACCGAGATTTCCGGGCTCACGGGTTGCGCCACGGGAGGCTCCCTCCTTCCACGATGGCGTCCGCCGCGGGCGGCCCCCAGCTTCCGGCCTCGTACGGATGCAGGCGCGAAGGGCTTTCGAGGAGCGGCGTGAAGAGCCGCCACGCCTCCTCCACTTCAGCGCGGTGCACGAAGAGCGTCTGGTCTCCTTCCAGGACATCGAGCAGCAGCGTCTCGTACGCCTCGGGAAGGGGGCCGAAGGCCTCCGCGTACCTGAAGTCGAGCGGCTGCCGGGCCAGCGCGAGGGACGCGCCCGGCTTCTTCACGTCGAAATACAGGCTGAATCCCTCGTCCGGCTGCAGCCGGAGCACGAGCGTGTCCGACTGCGGCCGGCACGCCTCGAACCGCTCGAAGAGGGCCACCGGCGGCTCCCGGAAGTTGAGCACCACTTCGGTAACGCGGCTCGCGAGGCGCTTGCCGGTGCGGAGAAAGAAGGGAACGCCGAGCCAGCGCCAGTTGTCGATCTCGAGCCGGATCGCCGCGAACGTCGCGGTTTCCGACCGGGGAGGAACGCCCTTCTCCTCGAGATACCCCGCCACGGGCTTCCCGCTGATGGTCCCCTTCAGGTACTGGCCCCGCACCAGCTCCGACGGTGCCGGCGGCCGTACCGATTCGAGCACCTTCACCTTCTCGCTCCGGATCGCCGCCGCGTCGAGCCGGCTGGGGGGCTCCATCGCGACGAGGGTGAGCAGCTGCGCGAGGTGGTTCTGCATCATGTCGCGCACCACGCCCGATCGGTCGTAGTAGCCGGCCCGGTCCCCGATGCCGATGTCCTCGGCGACGGTGATCTGAACACTCTCGACGTGGTCGCGGTTCCAGAGAGACTCGAAGAGCGCATTCGCGAAGCGGAAGACGAGGAGGTTCTGGACGGTTTCCTTGCCGAGGTAGTGGTCGATGCGATAGAGCTGGTCCTCGGACCATCCTTCGTGCAGCGCGGCGTTGAGGGCCCGGGCGCTTTCGAGGTCGCGCCCGAACGGTTTCTCCACCACGAGCCGCTCCCAACCGTTCGAGCGCGCGAGCCCGGCTCCCGCAATCCCCCGGGCCGCGTCGGCGAACCCCGCCGGCGGGAGCGCGAGGTAGAACACGCGGTTCCCCGGGAGCACGTGCCGCGACTCGATCTCCTCGACCCGGCGCGCGAGCGCTGCGTAATCGTCGGGCGTCCCTTCCCCGATCGGCTGGTAGTAGAGGCGCGAGGCCGCCCAGGCATCGACGCCTTGCGTGGCCGCCCCGCTCGCGACGGCTTCCGTGGCAATGCCCCGGAATCCGGCGTCGTCGATGTCGGCGGTGCGGGTCACGCCGAGGATGTAGACGTTCGGGGCGGCGCCTTCCGTGTGCAGCTTGTAGAGGGCGGGGAGGATCTTCCTGCGCGCCAGGTCGCCGGTAGCGCCGAAGAGGCAGAAGAGCGCGGGCGCGACTTCGCCGTTCACGTCGCCTTCCGCACCGCATGACCGCCGAACTGGTTCCGCATGGCGGCGAGCAGGCGGTCGGCATACGCCTCCTCACTGCGCGAGCGGAGCCGAGCCAGGAGCGCCAGCGTGATCACCGGCGCCGGGACGTCGAGGTCCACCGCCTCGGCCACCGTCCAGCGGCCTTCCCCCGAGTCCGACACCCACGGCGCAATGCCTTCCATCCCCGGGTTCTCTTCGAGCGCCGCCGTCGTGAGATCGAGCAGCCACGAGCGCACCACGCTTCCGTGCTGCCAGACCCGGCCCACCTGGGCAAGATCGAGCGCGAACTCCTGCTTCCGGTGCAGGATCTCGAACCCTTCGGCGTAGGCCTGCATCATCCCGTACTCGATGCCGTTGTGCACCATCTTCACGAAATGGCCCGCGCCGGCAGGCCCTACCCGCCCCCAGCCGCGGTCGGCTGCCGGCGCCAGCGTCTGGAAGATCGGTTCGAGCCGCTTCACGGCGCCTTCCGGCCCGCCGATCATGAGGCTGTAGCCCTCCGTGCGGCCCCAGATCCCGCCGCTCGTCCCGGAGTCGACGAAATCGATGCCCCGGCGCTCGAGCTCGGCCGCCCGGCGCACCGAGTCCTTGTAGAAGCTGTTGCCGCCGTCGATGACGACATCGCCGCGCGAGAGAAGCGTCGAGAGCGCGGCGATCGTGTCCTCGGTCGGTTCGCCGGCCGGGACCATCACCCAGACTGCGCGCGGCGCGGGCAATGCGGCGACGAGCGCTTCGAGCGATGTGGCTCCCTCGGCACCGCCACCGACCGCCGCGGCGATCGCATCGGCGCTCCGATCGAACGCGACGACCGAGTGCCCGCCGGCCCGCAGGCGCGCGGCCATGTTGGACCCCATGCGGCCCATGCCGACCATGCCGAGCCTCATCGGGAGGCCAGCTCGCGCGCCGCCTGCTGAATCCGCTCGGCGTACGCAGCCGCCGGCTCGCCCCGCTCGCGCGCCGGGACGACCAGCGTGCGGTGCTCCGGCGCCGACGACATCGGGGAATCGACGAAAGAGTCGGCGCCGCGCGCGGCGGCAATGCCCTCGAACGCCTCGACGGCCGTCTGAATGGCGGCCAGCTCCTCCGCCGATTCGCGCCCGGTGAGCTCGATACCCCGCTGGCGCAGCACGTCCGCCGAGTGCTCCGCGGCACGGGCGATCTCCTCATCGCGGTGGGGATTCAGCGCGTGATCGATATCGTCTGCTTTCCTGCTGCCCATGCGGACCTCCGGCGCTATTGGTCTCCGGCCGATGCGGGCATCGGCACGGCAAATGATGCGGATCGCGGAGCCGCCCTCCTGCGGCCCACCCGTGAATCCTACACCGGATCCCCCGGTTGCGAGGCGCCGCGGATCACCTTTCGCATTCCGCCGGCGGGCACAAGATTATCCGGATCCTGCGCAGTACGCTCTGACCAGGAGCCGCCCGTGACCCCTTCCTCACCGTCGGTTCCCAGGCTCGCGCTCGGCATCGGGCTGGCCACGCTCCTCGGCGTGCCGCTCCTCGCCTACGTCTGGGAAACCCTCAATCGGCTCGTTGCCGGCCGCTTCGAGCTGGTTCGCGCCCTCATCACCATTCCTCTTGCGGCCGCCCTGGTCCTCCTGTGGCGTCTCCTGGCGCGCCGCATCGAAGCGTGGGAGGGCGAGCGGCTCCGGACCTCAGGCACGCGGGAGGCGCCATGACCCAGCCAGCCGAGCGTCCGGAGGCCGCCACGGCGCCGTCGACCGGGACCGCAGATCCGTCCGAATCGGAGCTCCAGCCCGACGAGGAGCCGCGGACCACGGGCACGCTCTTTCTCACGACGCTCATTCTGATGCTGATCGGTGCCGTGTGGATCGTGATGTACTCGCTCCTCCTTCGCCGGTGAGGCGCACATGAAAGTCCACACCTACGAGAAGGCGTTCCTGGCCGTGGGCGTCGTCGTGCTCGTCGCCTGCGCGATCGCGCTCGGGTATGCGACGGCCGCGCATGGAAGGCACCTTCCCGGACGCGCCGGCAGACTCGACCCGATGCAGACCTATCGCACGCCGCCGTTCAACCGGCCGGGAGTCCGGCAGACCGGCCCGGATAGCTGGGAGGCGGTGGTCGTGGCCCAGAGCTGGGCCTTCATGCCGGCGGAGCTGCGGGTGCCGCGCGGGGCGGAGGTGACGTTCCTGGCGACGTCGGTCGACGTCATTCATGGCTTCGAGGTGGAGCGGACCCGCCTCAACATGATGGTGATACCCGGGCAGATCTCGCGCGCGACCTATCGCTTCGAGGAGCCGGGCGAACACCTGCTCATCTGCCACGAGTACTGCGGGCTTGGCCACCACACGATGGCGGGAAAGGTCATCGTCGAATGAGCGCCTACACCGTCACCGACCCGTCGGGGTACGCGCTGCCCGACTCCGATCGCCGCGCCATCCGCTGGACCGTGTACGTCGGTTACCTCGCCCTCACGGCGGGGATCTTCCACGGCCTGGCCAATGCGCTGAGCTACGCGCACGTCGACATCATCGGCTGGTTCCCCGGGCTGCGCACGTACTACCAGGGCCTCACGGCCCACGGCGTCGCCAACGCGATCGTCTTCACCTTCTCGTTCTCGAACGCCTTCCTCCCGCTCATGACGGGGCGGGCGCTCGGACGCCGGCTCACGCCGGCGCTGCTCTGGGCCACGTTGGGCACGCTCGTCCTCGGCAACCTGCTCGTGATCTACGCGGTGGTCGGCAATCACGCGAGCGTCCTCTACACGTCGTACGCACCCCTGCAGGCGCACTGGACCTACTATCTCGGGCTCGTCCTGATCGTGGTCAGCACGTGGCTCGCGCTCGCGAACATGCTCCTCGCGCTCCGCGGCTGGCGCCGGCAGAACCGGGGCGCGCGCATTCCGCTCCTGGCCTTCATCTCCATCGCATCGTGGACGATGTGGTTCTTCGCCTCGCTCCCGATCGCCGTGGAGTTCCTCGTCTTCCTGCTTCCCTGGTCGCTCGGGCTGCGCGAGCGCATCGACCCGCTCCTCACGCGGACGCTGTTCTGGTTCACGGGGCACGCGATCGTCTACGCCTGGCTGCTGCCGGCCTACGTCTCGTGGTACGCCCTCATTCCTCGGCAGGTGGAGGGGAAGCTGATCAGCGACCAGTACACGCGCATCACCTTCATCCTTTTCCTCCTCCTGTCCCAGCCGACCGGCCTGCATCACCAGTACACCGATCCCGGGGTGCCGGAAGGCATGAAGGCGGTGCAGGGCGTCCTCACCTTCGGCGTGTTCTTCCCGAGCCTCGCCACGGCGTTCTCCGTCATGGCGGCCCTCGAGATCGGCGGAAGGCGCCGGGGCGGCACCGGGCTCCTCGGCTGGATCCGCACCCTTCCGTGGAACGACCCGTCGGTCACCGCGCAGCTCCTCGCGATGCTGACGTTCATCCTCGGCGGTGCGACCGGGCTCGTGAACGCGAGCTTCACGATGAACCAGCTGATTCACAATACGACGTGGATTCCCGGCCACTTCCACATGACCGTGGGCAGCGCCGTGACGCTCACGTTCGTCGGGATCGCGTACTGGATGATTCCGTACCTGACCGGCCGGCGGCTCTGGAGCCGCAAGGCTGCGCTGGCGTCGTCGTGGATCTATGCGATCGGACTGCTCGTCTTTGCCCGCGGCATGATCTCGGCAGGCATCGAAGGGATGCCGCGCCGCATCTTCCGCGCGCAGGCCACCTACGACAACCCGGCCTGGGATCTCGGCGGCCTGCTCACGGGGATCGGCGGAACGGCGATGTTCGCGGGGCTGCTGCTCTTCTTCATCGTGATGCTGATGACGATCGTTGCGGGAAGGAAGGGTGAGGCTCCGGTCGACATTCCGGTGTCGCAGACGCTGACCGCGCCGGCCCGGGAGGGGTGGGAGACGGTGCTCGACCGCTACTGGGTCTGGATCGGCGTCCTGCTGCTCCTGATCGCGCTCGCGTACGGGCCGTTCTTCCTTACCTACGAGCCGTCCTTCACGAGCCCACCGTTCCGCGGCATCTGAGCGGCGGGCGCCGCGGTGCGCTCGGCGATGACGGGGCCCGTGTCGAGCACCTCCCGCACGCGCCGGAGCAGCTGCTCCGGCGCCCACGGCTTCTGCAGGAAGGGCGCGCCCTGGCGCATCAGGCCCCGGCGGACCACCTCGTCGTCCGTGAAGCCGGACGTGTAGAGAATCTTCATCTCGGGCCGCCCGGGACGGAGCTCGCGGGCGAGCTCCTCCCCGCCCATGCCGGGCATCACGATGTCGGTGAGGAGGAGGTGCACCGGGCCTGGTAAGCGCCGCAGCAGGCTCAGCGCGGCGCTCGCATCCACGGCCTGATGGCAGTCGTAGCCTGCGCCGCTCAGCGTCCGCCAGGCCAGCAGGCGAACGGTGTCCTCGTCCTCCACGACCACGATCGTCTCCGAGCCGCCCTGGGCCGCGCGAAGCTCGGGGATCGGCGTTTCGATGATCCCTTCGTCATCGAGCACCGAGGGGAGATAGACGGTGAACGACGAGCCGTACCCCGGCTCGCTGTACGCCCACACGAAACCGCCCGCCTGTTTCACGGTGCCGTACACCGTCGCGAGGCCCAGCCCGGTGCCCTCGCCGACGTCCTTCGTCGTGAAGAACGGCTCGAAGATCCGGCTCAGCGTGGCCGGGTCCATGCCGTGGCCCGTATCGGTGATCACCATCCGGACATAGGGACCGGAGATGATCTCGGTGCCGGGGTGGCGTTCCGCGTCTTCCGGCCCGAGCACGACGTTCTCCGTGGTGATCGTGAGTCGCCCGCCGGTGGGCATGGCGTCCCGCGAGTTGAGCGCCAGGTTGAGCACCACCTGCTCGAGCCGCCCCCGGTCGGCGAAGACCGTCGGCTCGAGCGCCGTGAGCCGCGTCTCCACGAGGATGCTCTCGCCGAGGGCGGGCCGCAGGACCCGCTCGGTGTCCCGCACCACTTCGTTGAGGTCGAGCGGCTGGGGGCGAATGAGCTCGCGGCGGGCAAACGCGAGGAGCGAGCGGGTGAGCGCCGCCGACCGGTCGGCCGCCTTCCGGATCTCGGCGACGTCGGCGCGCCGCGGCTCGTCGTCCGCGGCAAGGCTCTGCTCGAGGAACATGCTGTAGCCGACGATCGTGGTCAGCATGTTGTTGAGGTCGTGCGCAATGCCGCCGGCGAGGCGCCCGACCGCCTCGATGCGCTGCGCCTGCGCCAGCTTCTCCTCGGCGCGGCGCCGCTCGGTGAAGTCGGCGATGGTGCCGAGCATGCGGTAGGCCTGGCCCCGCTGGTCCCGCGCCACCACCCCGCGGTCCGTCACGACCGCATAGCTCCCGTCCGCGCGGCGGAACCGGTACTCCTCGGTCCAGAACTCGCTCCCGCCCTCGATCGCACCGCGCAATCCGGCAACGACACGGTGGCGGTCTTCGGGATGCACCCGCTCATGCCACCACTCGACGTCCGCCGGGACCTCGTCGAGCCGGTATCCGAACAGCTGCTCGATGCCTTCGTTCCACTCGATCTGGTCGCTGACCAGGTTCCAGTCCCAGATCGCCTCGCGCGAGGCACGGGCAACGAGCCGGTATCGCGCCTCGCTCCGGCGCAGGGCCTCCTCGGTTTCCTTCCACGCGGTCTGGTCCCGCATGACCTTGGTGAAACCGATGTGCACCCCGTTGTCGTCGTGGAGGGCGGTGGTGGTGCCGGCCGCGAAGAAATGCGTGCCGTCCTTGCGCCGCATCCACCGGTCGTTCGAGGCGAAGCCGCGCGTTGCCGCCAGCTCGAGCTCCTTCTGGGGCACCCCGGCTGCGCGGTCGCGGTCGGTGAAGATGAGCGCGGCGTCGCTGCCCAGAAACTCCGATTCGGAGTACCCGAGGACCCGGCCGACACCTTCGTTCCAGCTGCGCGGGCGCCCCTCCCGGTCGATCTGGAAGATCGCGTAATCCTTCACCTGCTCCACGAGCGTCCGGTACTGCGTTTCGGACCGCTCGCGGGCGGTTTCGGCGCTCATTCGTTCGGCGAGGGCAGCCCGGGCGCGCTCGGCTTCGACCGTGGCACGCGCCCGTTCACGCTCGAGTTCGGCGGTGCGCTCCCGGATGCGCTCGTCGAGGTTCTCCCGCTGCGCTTCGAACGCCGCCTCGACCCGGGCGCGCTCGTGGACATAGCGGAGAAGGGCCAGGCCGAGTGCCCCGTGGATTGCGAGGCCAATGAGCGACAGGGCGGTGATCGCGAGGACGACATCGAGCGACTGGGCCGCGGCGCGGCGCCCCTCGGTTTCCGCAATCGTCGCCTGCTCCGCCGTCGCGATGGCCACCATGCCGCGCAGGCGGTCGACGGTCCGCCGGTCCTCCCATCGCGCTGCCGCGCGCCGCGCCGCCCCGGCGCCCTCCCGCCGGTACAGCGCCGCGGCCGAGTCCATCGCCGCGAACTCCTGATCGAGCAGGGAGTCGATGCCGGCCGTCTCGACGCCCATTTCGCCGAGCCGGGCCGTGAGCGTGTAGAGCATCCCCTGCGCGCGCTCGACGTTGCGGCGGTACCCTTCCTCGCCCGAGAGGAGGAAGGCGCGCTGGCTCGCACGCGCCTCGTGGAGCATCGAAAGCGTCCGCTCGAGCCCGAGCAGCAGCTCGTGGGACGCCGCAGAGCTCCGGCCCGCGATGGCCACCAGCTGGGTACGCCGGTACGAATAGACCACGAGCGTGATGAAGACCACGAAGGTGATCAGGAAGGCGAGCCCGAGGCGCTCCCGGATCGTGGACCTCACGGCTGCCTGCCCGGCGTGGAAGGACGCATGCACGGAAAGTGGCCGGGACGCCGGGGGATGTCGAGAGCGGGCGCGGCCCCGGCATATTCCACGCGCTTCAACGAACGCCCCCGCTCGAGCGTACCGATAGGATGACCCCCGACCCCGAGCCGTCCCGCAGGAGTGCAATGCCGCCGACAGGAATCCACCCGCCGTCCCCACGCCCTCTGCTGCGCCGCCTCGGACTCGTCGCCACGTGGCTCACCGCCGCCTGCGGCGGGAGCGATGCCCCGCCCCCCAGGAACGGCGGCGCCCCCGGAGGACCAGACCGGCCGCTTCCCGTCGAGATCGCCGTGGCCGAGCTGGGAACCGCAGCTCGCACCGTCACCGCCACGGGTACCATCGAGCCGATCCGGACGATCACCATCAACAGCCAGCTGGGGGGAGCCGTCCGCCAGGTGGCCGTCGAGGAGGGCGATGCGGTCCGCCAGGGGAGCCTCCTGGCGCGCCTCGACAGCCGGGAGCTCGAGGCCCAGCTTGCGAGCGCCGAGGCGAACCTGCAGGTAGCCGCGCGGGCCGCGGAGCGCGCCGAACGCCTGCGGGGAGAGGAAATCATCACGGTCGCGGAGTACGAGCGGGACATCGCGGCGCACGCTGCCGCCCAGGCGTCGCGGAACCAGCTTCGCACTCGCGTCGGCTATGCCACGGTCCGCTCGCCGATTGCCGGCGTGGTGCTGCGCAAGAGTGTCGAGATGGGCGACATCGTCGGCGCACAGACCGAGCTCTTCACGATCGGCGACGTATCGGCCCTCGTGGCGCGGCTGCCCATTTCGGAGCTCGACGTGACGGCGCTCGACGAGGGCGACGAGGTCTCGCTGACCCTTGACGC
Source organism: Gemmatimonadota bacterium (assembly GCA_050268825.1). GTDB lineage: Bacteria > Gemmatimonadota > Gemmatimonadetes > Gemmatimonadales > GWC2-71-9 > CAMLLJ01. The sequence goes on along the minus strand of JBLNHD010000021.1, from coordinate 12,630 downwards.
GCTGCCGGGCCGCACCCTGGCCGGACGCATCCGCCGCATCTTCCCGTCCGGCGATCCGACGACGCGGCTCGTTCCGGTCGAAGTGGTGCTCACCGGCGCGGCCGTGCGGGACGCGCGTCCCGGCTTCCTCGCCCGGGTCAGCTTTCAGCTCGATCCGCGCGGTGGCGTCCTGATGGTCCCGGCCGGCGCCCTGGTCGACGATGCCGGCGGCAGCGCGGCCTTCGTCATCAGCCAGGGCCGGGCGAGCCGCCGGCCGGTCGAACGGGGCGGCACCTTCCAGGGGCGGGTCGAGATCGTGCGGGGACTGGCCCCGGGGGATACCGTCGCCGTCGCCGGCGTCACCACGCTCCGCGACGGCGCTCAGGTGCGCATCGTCGAGGCACCGGCACTCGCCACCCCGGAGCCCGACGCAGGGCGATCGTCGGCCGGCGGCCAGGCAGCCCCCGCCCCCGCCGGCGCGGGAGCCACGCGATGAGCCAGCTCCACGGACCCGAGGGCCCGCGTCGCAGCGGGGGGCTCGCCAGCTGGGCCATCCGCCGCCCGATCGGCACGGTGATGCTCACGGCCGTGATCCTCGTGCTCGGCACCGTCTTCGTCGGACAGCTCCCGCTCGACCTGCTGCCGCGCATCATCTATCCGCAGGTGCGGGTGAGCGTCGACAATCCGGGAGTGGAGCCCGGCGTCCTCGAGGAAACGGTCGCGAAGCCGCTCGAGGCGGCCCTTGCCACCACCGAGAACCTCACCCGGCTCGAGACCGAGATCCAGGAAGGCCGCGTCGGGGTCAATCTCGACTTCAGCTACGGCACGAACATCGACTTCGCGCTGCAGGACGCCTCGACGGCGCTCAACCGCGCCCGCGCCCAGCTGCCCGAGGAAATCGAGCCGCCCACCATCCGGAAGTCGGATCCCTCGCAGATCCCGGTGTACGAGGTCGCGTTCTCGTCCAGCGTGCGGGACCTGGTGTCCCTTCGCACCTGGGTCGAGGACCGGCTCCGCCCGCAGCTGCTCACCGTCCAGGGCGTCGGCTCGGTGGACGTGTCCGGTGGCCTCATCCGCGAGGTGGAGGTCGTCCTCGATCAGGAGCGGATGCAGGCGTACGGGATCACCGTGTCGCAGGTGATCGCCGCGCTGCGCACGGCCAATCAGGATGTCGCCGCCGGGCGGGTCGGGTCACTCGAGCGCGAGCTGGTGGGCAAGACGGAGGGAAAGTTCCGGTCCGTGGAGGACATCCGGGCGGTGCTGCTCGACGTGGGCGGCGGGCGCCGGATTCCCCTTTCGGAAATCGCCGCGGTCGCGGACACGCACCAGGAGCAGCGCCTCTGGGCACGGCTCAATGGGGTCCCGGCGGTCAAGGTCTCGCTCCGCAAGCAGCCTGACGCGAACACCGTCACCGTCGCCGAAGGCGTCAACGCCAAGCTCGAGTCGCTTCGCGCGTCCAGCTACGTGCCCGCGGACCTCGAGTACCGGGTCATCCAGAACCAGGCCGACTTCATCCGCAACTCGGTGAACTCGGTCCGCGACGCGGCGCTCTTCGGCGCGCTGCTGGCGATGATCGTCGTCCTGCTCTTCCTGCAGTCGCTGCGCAAGACGTTCATCATCGGGATCTCGATTCCGCTCGCGGTGCTCGCGACGTTCGTCCTGATGGGCCTCGCCGACCTCACGCTCAACATCATGTCCCTCGGCGGCCTGGCGCTCGGTGTGGGCCTCCTCCTCGACAATTCGATCGTGATGCTCGAGAACATCTTCCGGAAGCGGGAGGAGGACTCGCCCGACCCGGTCGAGGCCGCCCATGCCGGCGCGGCCGAGGTGTCGAGCGCGGTCGTGGCCTCGACCCTCACGAACCTGGCCGCGGTGCTGCCCTTCCTGCTCGTGAGCGGATTGGCCGCGCTCCTGTTCACCGAGCTCGTCCTCACCGTGTCGTTCGCCATCGCCGTCTCGCTCGGCGTGGCGCTCACGCTCGTGCCGATGCTCGCGGCACAGCTCGGCAAGATCAATCGCTCGAGCGGGCTCGACCGCTTCCGGCCCCTCGTCGCCTTCGACCGGGGCGTGGGCCGGCTCCGCGAGCGGTACCGCGCCGTGGCGCGGCGGTCGCTTCGCTACCGCTGGGGGATCCTGGGCACGGCGGTCGCGGCGCTCGCAGCAGCGCTCTTCCTCGTGCGCGGGCTTCCCACGGAGTTCCTCCCCCAGGTGGACGACGGGGGCGTCGGCGTGTTCATCTCCCTCCCGCCCGGCGGCACGCCGGAGCAGACCAATGCGCTCGCCCGCGAGCTGGAATCGATGGTCGGCGAGATGCCGCACGTCCGGAACGTCTTCGTGACCGCCGGAGGATTTCTCTTCGGCGGCGCGACGGCGAGCCGCTCCGGTCGGGGATCGATGGACATCCGCCTCGTGCCGGTCTCGGAGCGGGACATGAGCGCCGACGAGTGGGTCCAGCAGCTGCAGGCGCGGATCGACGAGCGCGGCTTTGCCGGCGCGCGGGTCTTCGTGCGCCCACCCCGCATCCGCGGATTGCGCACCTCCACGTCGGGCTCGGATGTCGCGCTCAACATCCTCGGCGACGACATCGCCGAGCTCCAGCGGATCGGGGCGATCGTGATGTCGCGCCTGACGGGCGTGCCCGGGCTCGAGAACCTCGAGTCGTCCACCGAGGAGGCGAGCCCGCAGCTCTCGGTGCAGCTCGACCGCGAGCGCGCGGGCTACCTGGGTCTGAGCGTCGCCGACGTCGGCCAGACGCTGCGCACCGCGCTCGACGGGACGGTGGCGACGCGCTACACCGAGGGGAACCGGGAATACGACGTCCGGGTCATGCTTCCGCGCGACCGCTTCACGAGCCCCGAGGATCTCGGCGCCATCGCGCTCTTCTCCGGGCCGGCAGGGGGCGCGCCGATCTACGTGCGCGACGTAGCCACGGTGACGACGAGCCTCGGCCCGACGGACATCCGCCGGGAGAACCAGAACCGCGTGCTGCGGCTCACCGGCGATGTCGTCGCCGAGGTGGCGCCGGTGGGCGAGGTGAACGATTCCATCCGCGCGCGGCTGGCCGACCTCGACCTGCCGGAGGGATATGGCATCATCATGGGCGGGGAGGAAGAGGCGATCCGCGACAACAACCGCCAGCTCACGCTCACCATGCTGCTGGCGATCTTCCTCGTCTTCGTGGTCCTGGCCATCCAGTACGAGAGCCTGATCGACCCGTTCGTGATCATCCTCGCAATCCCGCTCTCGCTCATCGGCGTCGGCATCGCGCTCTGGGCCACCGGCACGCCGCTCAGCGCGCCGGTGCTCCTCGGCGTCATCCTCCTCGCGGGGATCGTCGTCAACAACTCGATCCTCCTCGTCGAGTACATCGAGGAGTACCGCGGTCAGGGTGCGGCAATGGAGGAAGCCGTCGTCGATGCGGGGGCAGTGCGCCTGCGGCCGATCCTCATGACCACCCTCACCACCTTCTTCGGCACGCTGCCGCTTGCCCTCGGCATCGGCGAAGGGACCGAGCTCATGCAGCCGCTCGCCATCGCGGTCGTGGGCGGGGTGGCCGTGTCGACGCTCCTCACGCTCTTCGTCGTGCCGAGCGCCTACGTGCTCCTGCGCACCGGCGGCGACCGGCTGGGCGCGTGGCTCACGCGGTCGCGTCCTCACGCCGCGGCACCGCCGGAGGCCGTGCCATCCGCGGAATGAGCGGACGGAGCGCGGGGCTCCTCCTCGGCCCGGCGCTCTTCGCCGCCATCCTCCTCCTCCCGGCGCCCGCCGGCATGCCTCCGGCCGCCTGGCGCACCACTGCGCTCGCGGTCCTCCTCGCCGTCTGGTGGATGACCGAGGCGTTGCCGCTGGGCGCCACGTCGCTCCTCCCGCTCGTGCTCTCGCCGCTCCTCGGCATCGCCTCCATCGAGGATGCGGCTTCGCCCTACGCGAACCCGACCGTATTCCTCTTCCTTGGCGGCTTCCTGATCGCGCTGGCGGTGGAGCGCTGCGGACTGCATCGGCGCGCGGCGCTCACGATCCTCGCCGCCGTCGGCAGCCGCCCGGCAAATCTCGTCGCAGGCTTCATGCTCGCGACCGCATTCCTGAGCATGTGGATCAGCAACACCGCCGCCACGCTCATGATGCTCCCGATGGCGTTGTCGGTGGTGGCGCTCGAGGACGCGCCTGATGGCCCCGCTCGCACGGCGTTCGGCGCCGCGCTGCTCATCGGCGTGGCCTACGCGGCGAGCCTGGGAGGCCTCGGAACGCTCATCGGCACCCCGCCGAATGCGCTCCTCGCCGCGTACATGCAGGAGCGGTTCGGGTTCGACATCGGCTTCGGGCGGTGGATGCTGATCGGCGTGCCGCTGGTGGTCGTCTCCCTGCCGCTCGCCTGGCTGCTCCTGACCAGGGTCGTGTGCCGCGTGGGCAGTGCGCCCGTCGCCGGCGCCGGTTCGGAACTGAGCGCGGCGCGTGCGGCGCTCGGGCCGTTGTCGCGCGCGGAGCGGCTCGTCGGCGCCATCACGCTCGCCACGGCGCTCGGGTGGATGGGGCGGCCACTCATCGAACGGCTGGTGCCGGCCGCGAGCGACACGACCATCGCCATCGCCGGCGCGCTGCTCCTCTTCGCGGTCCCGGTCAGCTGGCGGCGGAAGGAGTTTCCGCTGAAGGGGGAGGATATCGACCGGCTTCCCTGGTCGGTGCTGCTGCTGTTCGGCGGCGGGCTGTCGCTCGCGGGCGCGATCCAGTCTTCGGGACTCGCCGGGTGGCTCGGCATCGCGCTCGAGCGGCTCGGCGTCCTGCCGCTCCCGCTGCTCGTGCTCGGCGTCGTCGCGTCGGTGGTCTTCCTCTCCGAGCTGGCGAGTAACACGGCCGCCGCGGCGACGTTCCTGCCGATCGCCGGGGCGCTCGCCAGCGGACTCGGGGAGAGCCCGTTCCTGCTCGTGATCCCGGCCGCCTTGGCGGCGTCGTGCGGGTTCATGCTGCCGGTCGCCACGCCGCCGAATGCGATCGCCTACGCCACCGGACGCATCCCCATGGGGACGATGCTCCGGGCCGGGCTGCTGCTCAATTTCGCGATGATCGCGATCCTGACGCTGGCCGCGTTCGTGCTGGTGCCGTCGGTCCTCGGGAGCGGGCCTGGTCCCGCCGTACCGTCAGGCGCTTCCCCTTGATCGTGGTTGCCCGCAGTGCCGTGATGACCTGGTCCGTCACGTCCTCGGGAAGCTCGACGAGCGAAAACGTATCGGCGATCTCGATCGCGCCGATTCCGCGCGCGTCGATCCCCGACTCGTTCGCGATGGCGCCAACGAGATCGGCCGGCCGCATGTTCGCCTTCCGCCCGGCACCGACGTAGATCCGCACCATCCCGGGCTTCGGCTCGCGGCCCGGCGCTGCCGGCTTCCGCGGCTCGGCCCGCTCCCTCCCGGCGCCACGCGCGCCACGCCCTTCCCCGGCATCGGCCGAGGGAATCTCGTCGTCCGATTCGCCGCCGTCCGCTCCGGCGCTCGCCAGGTGGATGAGCTTCACCGCGGCCGCCGCCACGTCGAGCACGTCGAACTCGCCCGCGAGCCCTTCGACCACGGAGCGGTAGCCGTCGAGCTCCCGCGCGACGATCGCCTCCCGGAGCGAAGCGCGCGTGAGCTCGAGCCGGCGCGCGCGCACGTCGAGCACGGTCGGCACGGTCGCGATCTGGATCTTCTGTCGCGTGAGCTGCTCGATGTTCCGGAGGAGGCGGTGCTCGCGCGGCTCCGCGAGCGTGATCGCGACGCCTTCCCGCCCCGCACGGCCGGTGCGCCCGATACGGTGGACGTAGGCTGCGGGGGAAGCCGGCACGTCGAAGTTGACGACGTGCGTGAGCTGCTCGATGTCGAGCCCGCGCGCCGCGACGTCGGTGGCGATGAGCAGGTCGATCGCGCCGCCGCGCGTCCGCTTCATTACCCGGTCGCGCTGTTCCTGCGTCATCCCGCCATGCAGCGCCTCCGCCCGGTACCCGCGCGCCGCCAGCGTCTCGGCGAGCATGCCCACCTCGGTCCGGGTGCGGCAGAAGATGACGGCGAGCCCCGGAGCCTCGAGGTCGAGCACCCGTCCGAGCGCCGGCACCTTCTGGGCCCGGGAGACGACGTATGCCGTCTGGCGCACCCGCGGCACCGCGCCATGCGCCACCTTCTCCCGCTGGATCTGCACGCGGATCGGCTTTCGCAGGTGCCGCTCGGCAATGGCGGCGATCCGCGGCGGCATCGTCGCCGAGAAGAGGGCCGTCTGCCGCTGAGCGGGCGCCGATTCGAGGATCTGCTCGATCTCCTCGGCAAATCCCAGGTCCAGCATCTCGTCCGCCTCGTCCAGCACGACGGCCGCCAGGTCGGCGAAGGCGAGTGTGCCCCTGCGCAGGTGATCGAGCGCGCGGCCCGGCGTGGCCACGACGACGTGCGCACCGCGGCGCAGCGCGCGGATCTGCTGGTCGAACGCCTGGCCGCCATAGATGGGGACGACGCGTGCGGAGCGGGCGCGCCCGTACTTGTGGAACGCCTCGGCCACCTGCATGGCGAGCTCGCGGGTCGGAACCAGCACCAGCACGAATGGCCTCCCCGCCTCGGGCTCGTCCTCAGGAAGTCGCTCGACGAGCGGCAGCGCGAAGGCCGCCGTCTTGCCGGTGCCGGTTGCCGCCTGGCCCAGGAGGTCCCGGCCCGCGAGGAGCGGGGGAATCGCCTCGCGCTGGATCGGGGTCGGCTCTTCGTAGCCGAGACGGGTCAGCGACTCGATGAGATCGGGGCCAAGGCCAAGCTCGGCGAAGGGAGAAGTCATGCGGGAAGTATATTCGGGGCGTGACCGCACACCGTGACGGGGACCACCCACGGGCGCCGGCCGCCTACCCCGCTGCCGAGACCACGCTCCGCACGTTCCGGCGGGCGTTGACGCTGCTGCTCGCGGCCGGGCTGCTCGGAACGGCGCTCGAACTCGTGCTGATGGATCATCTGGAAGACTGGTGGCAGCGCATTCCGCTCGCGCTCATCGCTGCGGCCCTGGGCGTGCTCTGCTGGCACTGGCTCGCACGATCGAAAACGAGCATCTACGCCATCCGCGGGGTGATGCTCCTCTTCCTCGCGAGCGCGGCCGCCGGAATCATCCTGCATGCAAAGGGCAATCGGGAGTTTGCCCTCGAGACGAAGCCGGCGCTCGCCGGCGGCGAGCTGGTCACGGAAATGCTGACGGGGGCGTTTCCCGCGCTCGCCCCCGGCACCATGGCTCTCCTCGGACTCCTCGGGCTTCTCGTTACCTGGCGCCACCCCGCGCTGGATGACGCCGGATGAAGTCGGAGAGGTCCTCGGCGAACTGTTCCGGCCGCTCCCAGTGGGTGGCGTGGCCGGTGTTCTCGTAGTCGAGCCGCTCCGCTTCGGGCAGCTGCCGGGCGAGCGCATCGCGCTCATCCTTCAGAAAGACCGTGTCGTTGTCGCCCCAGACGAGCAGCGTCGGGATCCCTTGGCGCGCCAGTCCCTCGGCCGGCCCCGTCTCCAGCATGCCTTCGAGGAGCGCCTTCCAGACGCGCGCGCTCAGCCGCGTGCTCTCCGTGATGACGGAATCGAGAAAGCCCGCCGGCACGGGATGGTGGATCGTGCTCTCCTGGAAGCTGCGGATGAACTCGAGTGACACGGGATCGCTGAGTCCGTTCACCGCCTCCGCAAAGGCGTCGCGGTCGTTGATTCGCTGCAGCGTCGTCGCCGAGCCGATCAGCACCAGTCGCTCGACGCGCCCCGGTGCGATGCTGCCGACCTGCTGTGCCACCAGGCTACCCATCGAATGCCCGACGATCGTTGCGCGCTCGATCTCGAGCGCGTCCATGAACGCCACGACATCCTCCGCCAGGTGGCGCAGCGTGTAGCCGGACGCCGGCTGATCGGTGGCGCCGTGCCCGCGCTGATCGAGGGCGAAGAGCCGGTAGTCCGACTCGAGGAGCGGCATGATCGGGCTGAACGAGTACCACGAGTCGCTGTACCCGTGGAGCATGATGACCGGCTCGCCGGATGGAATGCCGGCCTCGGCAAAGCGAAGGCGGATACCGGTGGCGAGGTCGGCGTGCGCGAAGCGCACGGGGGGTGGCTCGTCCGCGAGGCCGAGCGCGGCCGCAGCGGAGGCGCCGCCGGCCACGAGGGCCAGCATCAGGATTCGCTCGGGGTGCTTCATGCTTTCTCCTGGCGTGAGGGGCGTGGGTCGTCAGGAGTTCATGCGGAATCAGCGTCGCGCGGGCGACATGCAAAACCCCGCCGGGATCCATGAGGACGCCGGCGGGGCGGGTTGGCATCGAGCTCGAGGCGAGCGCCTCGCTCGAATCGATTGCTAGGCTCGGTGAGCCAGGCGATCGCTTGCCCTGTTCGAGCTCGGGATGCAACTCTCACTAGACAATGGATCACCTCCTTGGTTGCGGTGGAACATGGGGCAGAACGTGCGGAACAATATCGCAGGATCGGCCGCCGAAAGGTAGAGGTGGGCCGCCCCTAACCCCCTGTACCGCCGTTGCCTGCGTGCGCCGGGGAGCTTGACAGATTTTTCTGTCTCGCTTAGGTTCGGCCATGCAGCCCGCCCTGGCCCTCATCGACGAGTCCGCCCCCGCGGCCTCGCTGCTCGAGCCCACGCGTCTGCAGCTGCTCGAGCGGCTGCGCGAGCCGGGCTCCGCGGCGGAAGTGGCCCGGAGTCTTGGCCTTCCCCGCCAGCGGGTCGGCTATCACGTACGCGAACTGCAGAAGCAGGGCCTCCTCCGGGAGGTCGGCACCCGGCGAAAGGGCACCGCCACCGAGCGGCTGCTCCAGACCACCGCCCGGCATTATCTCATCTCGCCCGAAGTCCTTGGGGCGCTCGGCGCCGATCCCGACGAGATTCGCGACCGACTCTCGAGCTCCTATCTCGTCGCAGTCGCGGCCGAGACCATTCGTGCCGTCTCCCGCCTGCGCGCCGGCGCCGAGCGGGCCGGGAAGAAACTGCCGACGCTGACGCTGCACGTGGACGTGCGCTTCGGCACGGCGGAGCGGCAGCAGCAATTCGCCCGCGAGTTGTCGGAAACGCTTGCGGCCCTGGTCCAGCGCCATCACGACCCCGAGGGCCCCGATGGCCGGACGTTCACCTTTGCGGTGCTCGGCCATCCCCGTGCCTGACGCAACTCTTTCCACGAGGGAATCCCGATGCGGCCACCTGTGCTCCTCCTTTCCCTGCTGGCCGTCCTGTCGGCGCCCGCGGTCGCACAGCAGCCGGCGAACGCCGAACAGCGGCGCAAGATGGAAGCGATGATGGCGGCGATGCAGCCCGGCCCCGAGCACGCCCGCCTCGCGCGGCTCGCCGGTACGTGGGACGTCGAGCTCACGATGTGGAGTCCGGGCGGCGGCGAGCCCGCCAGGGCCGATGCAGTCGCAGAGAACGAGATGATCCTGGGCGGGCGCTTCCTGCAGTCCCGGGTCAAGGGCGGCCAGCCGCCGATGCAGATCGAATCGCTGACCCTCACCGGCTTTGACCGCCGGCATGGCCGGTTCACCACGGTCGGCTTCGACACCTGGGGGACGTACTACGTCACCGCCGCCGGCGGAATGAAGGACAGTCTCATCACCATGCACGGCACCGACGAGGATCCGATCGCGGGACACACGCAGGTCTACGACATGAATCTCCGCTTCGTCGACGAGGACACGTACGTGACCGACGTGACCTTCACCGATCCAGTGCACGCCGGGACAAAGGGCTCCTTCAAGGCATTCGAGGCGGTGTACCGGAGGCGCAAGTGAGCCAGACCGAGGCCCAGGGCACCGGCGACAGCGACGCGACGACGTCCATGGAAGCGCCAGCCACTGGCGCCGCCGGAAGTTCCGAGGCCCGCGTCCTGGTCAAGGAAGTCGTGATCCATGCACCGGCGGATGCGGTCTGGCGCGCGCTGTCGGATGCGGAGGAGCTGCGGCGCTGGTTTCCGGCGGATGCCCGCGTCGAGCCGGGAGTGGGCGGAAAGGTCTGGGTCTCGTGGGGCCCGGGGATGGAGTGGGAGCAGGGGATTGATATCTGGGAGCCGGGGCGTCATCTGCGGGTCTCATCGCCCATGCCCGGGGCTTCGGTGCCCTTCGCCACCGATTATTACATCGACGTCCGCGGGGATACGACCGTGCTGCGGCTGGTGAACTCCGGTTTCGGCGAAGGCGCTGACTGGGACGACATGTACTTCGGGATGGACGGCGGCTGGAGTTACTTCCTCTTCAACCTGCGACACTATCTCGAGCGCCATCCCGGGAAGCCGCGCTCGCTGGCATTCGAGCGCCGCAGGATCGGGCTTCCGCGGAGCGAATTCTTCCCTGACGCGCTGCGAGCGCTCGGCCGCGGCGACTCCTCGACGCCCCTTCCGGGCGCTGCCGTGACCATCCCGCTCGGCGATCGGCGCTACGACGGGCGCGTCGCGCTCGCCTTGAAGGATCACCTGGCCGTCGTAGTTCCGGCGCTCGACGATGCGCTGCTCTTCCTCGAGCTCGAGCCTGGCGCGGCCCCGCACCTCGGCGTGTACCTCTCGACCTATGGCACCGGGCCCGATCGGGCCGAGGACCTTCGGAAGCGCCTCGGCGCGTTCGCCGACGTGCTCGTTCCACCCGGAGTGTAGCCAGGTCCGATCAATCGCCCGGAGTGTGCTCGATGACACTCCGGTCGAGTGCCCTCGGCGGGCCGAGCCGCCCGCCGCCGAGCGCATACAGATAGGCGGAGATGTCGCGGGCGTCCTGGAGCGAAACGCCGAGGTTGGGCATCACGGTGCCGGGTTGGACGGTCTCCGGCGTCCGGATCCAGCGCACGAGATTGTCCGGCGCATTCACCAGGGTGCCGGCGATGTAACTCCTGCGACCGAAGTCGTGGAGGGGCGGGCCAACCTCCCCCTGCGCGCCCGGGATGCCCGGAATCACGTGGCAGCTGCCGCAGCCGTACTGCCGGATGGCCATTGCGCCGCGCTCCGGCGATCCGCCGGTCGCTGCGGCTGCCGTTTCTCGAGCCTCGCCCCCCGCACAGGCGGTGGCCGCCAGGAAGACGCTCGACGCGACCGCTCCGCGCACCCCGGTCACGGGATCACTCCGCTCTGTGAGCAGAACGGCGCCAGCAATGTGGACGCGCCCTGCAGGATGATCGACAGCGCGGAGATGGCCCCGAGCACGATGCCCGACGTCATCATGAACCCCCTCCATCCGCCCGGATCGTTGAGCGCGGCATCGAGGCGCTGCGGCGCGCGGCTTTCCCGCCAGCCGCGGTAGCCGACCACCGCGGACGCCACCGCCAGCAGCGCCAGCAGGATCGTGGCGATCACGAGGACCACCCCGACGCCGGTCCACCCGGTCGTGCACGCGAGCGCGACGAGGGCGTAGCTCCCCATGAAATGCAGCGCCCAGGCCGCCGGACCGGCACCCGCGGCGAACGCCGCCGCCCCGAGCCCGTGCCGATCGGTCGAGATGAGCCGGCCGCGTCTCACCACACCCTCGGCGTCACATACAGGGTCAGGAGCACGACGACCGCACTTGCCGCGGAGAACCAGCTGACGAGCGACGTGTTGTGCACCACCGCATGGCCGCGCCGATCCGCGGGCCGCCGCCACGACCAGAGCAGCGCGACGAACACCATGACGGCCTGGACCACCACCACCAGCCACTGGAACCCTTCCACGCCAAGATGCGCCGAAGCGTATCCGCTCTCCGACGGGCGCAGCCCGCTGCCGACGAATCCGCCGACCGAAAGGGCGAGGGCCCCGCCCGCCAGCACCAATGCCAGGAGGACGGGCACGAGCGCGCGGCTGCCCCCGGTGACACGCCGGACCGCCGCACGCATCGAGAGTGCGGCAAGAACGAGCGCGCCCGCTGCGAGTGCTGGATGGAGGAACGCCGGCGGCGCTGCCGGCGGCCACTCGGGTGACGGGCCCTCGGCGAGATAGAAGTAGCTCGCGACGAACGAGGTGAGAGCTGTCGCGAGCACCAGCAGGAACACCCAGGTGCCCCAGTAACCGTTCGCTTCCCGGCCCGTGATGGCCAGGGGCAAGTCGTCCGGGCCCCGCGCGTCGTCATCCGCCATCGCGGCTTCTTCGGACTTCCGGGGGCGGAACCAGAGCACGAGGGCCACGGCGATGATCGCGAGCCCCACGCCGATGGCCAACACATGGTCCACGATGAGCGCCGCGAAGAGCACGAGAAAGCCGACCGACATGACGAAGGGCGCCCACGTCGGTCCCGGCACGTGCACCACGGCGATCGGATGCGCATCCACGACCGTCACCGCGAGCGCCCCGCGCCATCGGGTAGGCCAGTGGTGCAGCTCATCGACGCTCCGTTCCGCGGCTGGATCCGGCGGGTCAGTCGCTTCGGGATGGAGCGTCTCCATCCGCCACGCCTCGTCCCACATCGGGTGCCGGTCCACGACGACCGGAAGCCGGCCGAACTGCGCCGAAGGCGGCGGAGACGACACCGACCACTCGAGAGTGTCGCCCAGCCAGGGATTCCCTCCGGCGGGCCGGCCGCGGCGGAGGCTCCAGAGCAGGTTCCCCGCAGAGAGCACGATGCCGGTGGCGAGGACGAAGGCTCCGATGGTCGAGGCAAGGTTGTATCCCTCGAGCCCGAGGCCTTCGGGGTAGGTGTAGACCCGCCGCGGCATCCCCAGCCCGCCCGAGATGTGCATGGTGAA
>JBLNHD010000020.1:0-6410 GCA_050268825.1 Gemmatimonadota bacterium | reverse complement strand
GTCTCGAGGATTTGGCCTTCGCTCTCCACCGAGCAGGGCCCCGCCATGACGACGACGTCGCCGCCGCCGACGGCCACGCCCTCACCCAGGCGCACGACGGTCGGCTCGGCCCGCCACTCCCGCGACACCTGCTTGAACGGCGGAGTCACGTGAATCACGTCCTCGACGCCGGGAAGTCTGCTGACTCGCGCGCCGTCGATCCGGCCCTCGTTGCCGACGATCCCGATGGTCGTCCGCTCCCGGCCGGGAATGGGCCGCGCCTCGAACCCGAGCCGCTGTACGGCGGCGACGACCCGCTCGACGTCTTCCAGCGACGCGTCCCGCCGCATCACGACGAGCATGGGCCCTGCATGGGCAAGGGACGTGCCGGACGCCGTGGGCCCGCGCAGCCCCCGGCGGGCGTCATGCCACCTCGCGCTCGCCCAGGCGAACGCCCACGATCGTGGACACGCCGGGCTCCTGCATGGTGACACCGTAGACGGCATCCGCGGACTGCATCGTCCGGGGATTGTGAGTTATGACCACAAACTGCGTCCCGGCCTTGAACTCGTCGAGGAGCCGGGTAAAGCGGCCGACGTTGGCGTCGTCGAGCGGGGCGTCCACCTCGTCCATCAGGCAGAACGGGCTCGGTTTGGTGAGGTAGATGCTGAAGAGGAGGGAGACGGCGACGAGGGTGCGCTCGCCCGAGGAAAGCAGGTGGATCCGCTGCGTGCGCTTTCCGCGGGGTGCGGCATGGATCTCGATCTCGCTCTCGAGCGGGTCCTCGGCATTGGCCAGCCGGAGCTCGCATTCGCCTCCGCCGAACAGCGTGGTGAAGACGCGGAGGAAATTGGCCTGCACGGCCGTGAAGGTCTGGAGGAAGAGGTCGCGGGCGGTGCCGTCGATCTCCCGGATCGCCAGAATCAGCGACTGGCGCGCACTCACGAGGTCGTCGCGCTGCGCAATGAGGAAGTCGAGCCGCTTGCTCTCCTCCGCGTGTTCCTCGACTGCGAGCGCGTTGACCGGCCCGATCGATTCGAGTGCCGAAAGGATCCGGCCGGCTTCGGCTTCGAGGGTCTCGAAATCGAGGTCGAGGAGCGAGACGCCGTCGAGCAGCTGCTCGAGCGGCTTCCGCCACTCCGTCTCGATGCGCTCGCGGATGCTGCGCCGGAGCCCGGCCGCCTCGGTGAGGCGAAGCTGAATCGCGTGACTCTCCTCGGCGTAGACGTCGACCCGCAGGCGCAGCTCGTGCAGGGTTCGCTCGGCGCCGGACAGTGCCGCCGCGGCGGCGCTGACGGCCCGCTCGGCGGTGGCGCTCGCCGTCTCGAGCTCCGCCAGGCCGGCGGCCGCCGCGGTGCGTTCCTCGTGCCACGCGCCCCGCCGTGCCGCCAGCTCCGCGCCATCCGACTCGAGCCGTGCCAGTTCGCCGGCGAGCCGCTCGCTCGCGGACTGCGCCTCGCTCCGCGTCCGTTCGGCGCGCTCGGCCCGTTCGGCGGCGGACCGCAGGCGGGCCGCGACGTGCGCCTCCTGCACCTGCCATTGTGCGCGTGCTTCGCGCACCGATTCCTGCTCCGCCTCGAGCTCGGTGAGCCGTGCGCGAGCGGCGCCAAGCGACTCCTCGAGCTGTGCGCCGAGCCGCTCGCCGTCGAGCAGCATGCGATCGATCTCGCCCAGCCGCCGCTCGGACACCGTCAGGCGCTCGGTCACGCGCGCAACCTGCGATTCGGAGTCCGCGAACTCGCGCGACAGGTTCGCCAGCACGCGTATGGCATCTTCGCGCGCGGCCACGGCCTGCCGCTCGGTGTCCCGCGCCGCCTCGGCGGCGGCGCTCGCTGCAGCGAGCGCCCGTTCGGCCTCCGTCAGCTTCTCCGTCGTGGCGGCGAGCGCCTCACCGGCCGCCTCGAGCGCCGCGTCCGAGTGGGCTACATCCTGCGCGAGCGTCGCGAGCTCGGCGCGGCGGCGCAGCGGGCCCGACGGCGCGCCGGCGCCGGAGAGGAAGATCGCCCCGCTCGCACGGCGCAGCACGCGTCCGGCTCCATCGAGGACGCGGGACCCGGCGAGCGCGGCGCGCACCCAGGGCTCCGCGGGCCCGCTCACCACGAGCCCCCGATCCCCCGGGCTCGCATCGCCGTCGACGGCGGGACCCGGATCGAGCGGAAGCAGGACGAGTGCACCTGGCTGCTGCTCGCCATGCCACGCCTGGATCGCATCCACGGCCGCCTCGTCGCGGACGAGGACGGCATGCATCCATTCGCCGAGCAGGCGTTCGGCCAGCTCCGCACCTTCGCGCGGGGCCGTCACGAAGTCGCTGAGCGGTCCGAGCACGCCATTCCCGAAGCGGGCGCGCACCGCGAGAAGCGCGGCGGCGGCAGGGGCAAGGCCGACCCGGTCTCGCTCGAGCTCCTCCAGGGCGTGGCGCCGCGCGGTCAGCTGGGCCAGCGTCTCCTCCGCCTGGCGGCGTGCCGCCCGCTGAAGCGCCTCATGTTCGCGGGTTTCCGCCACGAGGTGGCGCGCCCGCTCCGCCACATCGGCCGCGCGCCGCGCCTCGTAGGCCTCGAAGCCCGCCCGCTCGACGAGGTGATCGCGCCGGCGCTGCGCGATGACGAGCTCGCCCTGGAGCGCGCCCCGGTGGGCCGCCGCCTGGGCCGACCGCTCGCGGAGTGACTGGAGCTCGCCCTCGAGTGCCGTCCGCTCCCCCTCGAGCGACCGGAGCTTCTGCAGGTGGCCCTGCAGCTCCTGCTCGCCCTGCCGGACGAGGGTGCGGGCCTCGGCGAGCCGCGCCCGACTCTCCTCCTCCCGCGCCGCGCGGGCGGCAAGCTCCTGCTGGATGCGCTCGTGTTCCGCCGTCGCCTCGTCGCGCTCGGCCGTCGCGGCGGTGAGCTCTCCGGCCGCGAGGTGCGCCCGGGCGTCCATCTGCGCGCGCTCCTCCGCGGCCCGGACCCGCCGCGCCTCGAAGTTGGCGATGCGCTCCGCGGCGAGGTTGAGCTCGCCCTCGAGACGCCCGATTTCCAGCCGGAGCCCAGCCACGCGCTGCGCGAGCTCCAGGCGCGCCGTCTCCGCCGATTCCCGCTCGAGCGCGGCACGATCGCGCGAGGTCTCGGCCTCCGCGAGCTGGGTGCGCGAGGCGGGCAGCTGCTCGCCGAGCTCGGCATAGCGGGATTCCATTCCCGCCACTTCCTCGGTCAGCCGGTCGAGCTGTCGGCGGGCGAGCGTCACCTGGACCGCGAACTTCTCTTCAGTGAGCTTCGCATGCCGCTCGGCCTTCCCGCGCTGGCGCGCCAGGCTTCGAAGCTGTGACTGCACCTCCGCGATCAGGTCCTCGACCCGCTGCAGGTCCTGCGCGGTCTCCTCGAGGCGGCGCTCGGTACTGTGCTTCCGATCGCGATAGAGCCCGATCCCTGCCGCCTCCTCGAAGAGCGACCGGCGCTCGTCCGCGCGGTCCGAGAGGAGGAGGTCGATCATCTTGGCCTCGATGACCACCCCGGCGTCGCTCCCGAGGCCGGTCCCGCGCAGCAGGTCCTGGATGTCCCGCAGCCGCACCGGCGCGCCGTTGAGCAGATAATCGCTCTGGCCGGAGCGGGAGAGGCGGCGCGTCACGACGACTTCCTGGTAGGCGATCGGCAGGTCGCCGTCGGTGTTGTCGAGATAGAGCGAGACCTCGGTCACGTTGACCGGTCGCCGGCCCGAGGAGCCCTGAAAGATCACGTCCTCCATCTTGCCGCCGCGCAGCAGCCGGGCGGATTGCTCGCCGAGGACCCAGCGCACCGCGTCCGAGACATTCGACTTGCCGCACCCGTTCGGGCCCACGATCGCCGTCACCCCTTCTTCGAAGGTGAGCGTCATCGTGTCGGCGAACGACTTGAAGCCGGAGAGCTCCAGCTTGGAGAGCTTCATGCGCGTCGGATCCTCAATGCGGTCGGGTCAGGGTGCGGCAGGGTCGGTCGCGTTGATCACGAAGTACGGCATCCCGAGCGAGCGGCCGGTTTCCTCGGCCTGCTCACGTGAGGGGTAGGGGCCAAGGACCACCCGGTAGGGGTCGCCCTCGCTGCCGGGCTGCAGCACGCGTGCGGGGAGCCCGGCGGCGGTCAGCTTGTCGGAGAGCTCGCGCGCCCATTCCGGATTCTGCGAGCTGCTGATCTGGAGGTACACGCGCTCCGCCGCCGCCGCCGTATCTCCACGCTCGGCCGCCGCGGTATCCGCGGCCGCTGTGTCCGGCGTCGCCGGCCCGGCGCCGGGGGGTGCCCAGCTCGGCGCGACCCACCGGTCTTCCGCCCCGCCACTGATGCGTCCCCGCTCCGGGAATCCGGCTGCGGTCAGGTCGTGCGCGCGCACGTCATCGCCGCTGCGAACCACGAGTGTCCCATCCCCGGCGACGAGCGGCAGGTCTCCGTTCCACTCGGCGGCAATCGCACCGGTGGCGCGCTCGGTTTCCAGGTCCACGACCCAGATCGAGTCGGCGCCGACCGCGTGTGCCAGCAGCCAGCGTCCGAAGGGCCCCGGGCGCAGGTGATCGGCCCGGCCCGGGAGATCGATGCGCTCACGCACTTCGAGCGAGAATCGCTCGACGACGGCGATACGGGCATCGTCCTGCGCCACGTAGAGCTGATGGCCGGAGGGGGAGAAGGCGACGGCACGGGCGCCGTCTTCCATCTCGATCGAGCGGGCAGGGCGCTGGCCGGTGGGATCGTAGACGAGCACGGCGGTGTCGGCCGCTACCGCGACGAGATCGCCCCAGAGGGTCACGGCCACCGGCCCGTCGGCGATGGGCTGAATCAGCGCGGAGTCGCGTGCCGCACTCATCGCGAGCTCGCCGCCCTCAGCGGCGACCGCGATGAGGCGCCCTCCGAGTGCACCGTAGAGTGTCGGGGGCGCGCCCTCATATCGTGCCGCGAAGCGCTCGGGCGCGCGGCGCCCGTAGGCGACGACCGCGCCGGCGGTGTCCACGGTATAGAGCGTTCCGTCCGCCGCCACCGAGGCGCTCCGCACCCCGCCGACCGGTGCGCGGACCCGGGCGCTCGCCAGGTCGATCGAGGCGATGGTCCCACGCGCGTCGCGGGCGTAGACGATCGACTGCTCGGCGTTGACGCCGATGATGCTGTCGATCTTCGGCAGGCGGCCTTCCGGTCTCCACTCGCTTTCCGCGAGATCGGGCAGGCTGTACGCGCGCGCGAGCCCGCCGTCAGCGGGGAGGCGAACGAGGCTCGTCGAGGGCGAGCTGGGAGTGGAGACGGGGTCCAGGTCCGAGGCATCCGGCGAGCCGCTGCAGGCAGCGGCCAGCGCCAGGCACGCTCCGGCAAGGGCTCGGCGGCGTGTCACGCGGGGAAGATAATGCAGGGGGCGGGGAACAGGGAACGGGGAACGGCGCTCCCGCGTTCCCTGTGGCCGCTAGAACGTCGGACCGAGACTGACGGTCCAGAGTCCCCCGACTCCCGGCCGATTGATCGGGCGCGAATAGTCGAGCCGGATGATCACGAAGCCGAGGAGGTTGGTGCGGAGCGAGGCGCCGACGGTGTGAAGCGGCACGCGCACGTCGGGATTGCCCGCGTCGCCCTCCTCCTGCTTCCAGCGCAAGGTGCTGTTCTCGTCCCACGTCAGGCCGACATCGTAGAAGAACGCGCCCTCGATCGGCGGTACGCCGAGGGGAAGCCCCTTGAAGAGCTGCGGCGTGAGGAGCGGGAACCGGAGTTCCGCCTTGCCGACGGCGATCTGGGTGCCGACGAGCCGGTCGAGCTCGACGCAGCCGGTGCTCGTTCCGGCATCGAACTCATCGATGCACTCCTCGCGGCGGTAGGAGCCCGAGGTATGGCCGCGCAGCAGCTCGGGGGTGCCGGCGAAGATGCGGAACTCCTGGGCGTCGCGCCCGATCCGCCCGAAGTAGAGCAGCTGCGTCGCGAAGACGATCGGGCCGACGATCTGGTCGTAGCGGCGGTAGTCGCCGGACAGCTGCGAGAAGCGCCAGGAGCCGATGTTCGAAGCCGCCTCGAAGCGCCAGCGACGCCCGAAGAAGGGCCCGGTATAGCCGAAGAGCGCGTTGTCATGCACGAAGGCAAGGGCCGGCTGCAGGTAATTCGCCCCGTTGCCGTCGACCGTCACGAGCGAGGGTTCCTCGGTCGGGAAGCCGGTGACGGGATCGTACGGTTCCCGGATCTCGAGCATGTCGTCGGAGACGTTGACGGCGCGCACGCTCGCTTCGATCCGGCGGAATCGGTTGAACGGATACGCCGCCTGCGCGAACGCCTGCCGCAGGATGATGCGGCGGATGTTCGTCACGAAGGTGTTTTCGCCGGGGAACGGCGTCCCGACGCGGATCTCGCTCGGCTCGAGGAAGAAGTACGGATCCTGCGACAGTCCCGTGGCCCAGTTGACGTCACGTCGCCCATCACGCGCTCGGCCTCGCCATGGGCGTAGTTCTCGGCGTTGTCGAAGAAGTT
>JBLNHD010000019.1:0-4825 GCA_050268825.1 Gemmatimonadota bacterium | reverse complement strand
GACGTGTCGCGGTCGAGGCGGTGCACGATGCCCGGACGGCCCTCGGCCCCGCCCGCGAGCGTCGTGCCCCGCGCCACGAGCGCGTTCACCAGGGTGTCGTCCCAGTGGCCGGGCGCCGGGTGCACCACGAGGCCGGCCGGCTTGTCGATGATGGCGAGGTGCTCGTCCTCGTGGACGACGACCAGGTCGAGCGGATTCGGGCGGAGCGTCCGCGGGGGCTCCGCGTCGGGAATGCGGACGAGGACGTCGTCGCGGCGAGCCAGCAGGCGCGACGCCCGCGCCACGGCCCCGTTGACGGAGACCGCCTTGGCGGCCACGAGACGGGCCGCCTGGGTTCGCGAAAGCTGGAGCTGGTCGGCGAGAAAGCGGTCGAGGCGCTCGGTCGAATCCGCCGCGACGGAAAAGCGGATTTCCGGCACGCGTCGCGCCGCCGATCAGCCGGCGGCGGAGTTCGGTGCGGGCTTGCGGACGTCCTCGCGCCAGAGGGAGAGCGCGAGTGCGATGGCGCCGCAGCTCACGCCGATGTCGGCCACGTTGAACGTGGGCCAGCGCAGCGCGCCGATGCCGACGTCGAGAAAGTCCACGACGCCCTGTTCACTGCGGATCCGGTCGATGAGGTTCCCCACTGCCCCGCCCGCCACGAGCCCGAGGGCCAGCTGCCGGAAGCGATCCCCCGGGGGGCTGCTCACCGACATCCGGTAGAGGATGACGACGGCGACGATCGCGATCACGAGGAAGATCCAGCGCGAGTACGGCCCCAGGTGGAGGCCGAACGCCGCGCCGCGATTGTACACCAGGTGGAGCCGCACCCACTCGCCGACGACCGAGATCGTCTCCCCGGCACCGAGGCGAAGCTCCGCGACGTACTTCGTAATGGCGTCGAGCACGATGATCAGGCCCGCCGCGAGCACGAAGACGAACCGGTCACCGCCGCTTGGCATCCTCCTCCTTCTCCTTGCACGAGATGCAGAGCCGCGCGTGCGGCAGCGCATCCAGGCGCTCGAAGTTGATCTCGTCGCCGCACTGGTGACAGTGCCCGAACTTCTCCGGCGTGGCGTACAGGCGGCGCAGCGCCTCGTTCACGTGCCAGAGGTAGCGGCCCTCCTGGGATGCGAAGAGGAACTGCTTCTCGCGCTCCATGGCATCGGTGCCCTGGTCCGCCATGTGAAAGGAGTACGAGGAGAGGTCGCCGTCGGCGCCCTGCAGCGACGTGGTGAACGACTCGTCATAGTACCCGAGCTCCTTCATCACGCGGGCCCGCTCCTCGAGAAGACGCTTTTCCAGATGCGACAGCTGCTTCTTGTTCATGCTCGTTCCCTGCGTTGAAGAGTCGTGCCTCAGGTTGCCTGATATCGCCGGACCCCGACCACCAGCGCGAGCCCGTCGAGTGAGAAATCCTGTTCCAGATCCGCCGTGCCGTTCCGCGCGCCCACGTCGACGCTGCGCGCCAGCGTCTCCTCCTGGATGAACGCGAGATGCGCGCGTGCCGCCGCGCGCACCGGCTCCGCGCCGTCGATGCGGAGGGCGATGCGGGTCGTATGCTCGTAGCCGGCGTCCTTCCGCACGCGCTGCACCCGGTTCACGATCTCGCGGGCCAGGCCTTCGGCGCGCAAGGCCTCGTCGAGGGCGGGATCGAGCGCGGCCACGAACGGGCCGTCGCTGGCCACGAGCCAGTCGCTGGTGACCTGCCGCTCGACCGTGAGGTCGTCCGGCAGGATCTCGGCGGGCTCGCCGGCCACGGTCACCTCGATCGGCGTGCCGGCCTCCAGCCGTCGGAGCGCTTCGGACTCCAGTCGCGACACCGCGTCCGCCACCGCCGGGGTCCGCTTTCCGAAACGCTTGCCCAGCGCGCGGAAGTTCGGCCGCGCCACGAGCCGGACGAGCTCGGCGTCCGACGACACGACCTCGAGCGCGCGCACGTTCACCTCCGACGCGAGCAGCGGCAGGAGCGCGTCGAGCTCGGCGCCGCGCACCGCGGCCGGCACCGCGATGGCCATGCGGGCCAGCGGCTGCCGTACCCGCAGGTTGCCCTCCTCGCGCGCCGCCCGCGCCAGCGACGCGAGCCGGCGCACCGCGTCCATCGCGGCCTCGAGCTCCCGGTCGCGCGCACCGGCCTCCGGAAAGCGCGCCAGGTGCACCGACTCGCCGGTGAGCGCGCGGTGCAGCCAGTCGCTCGCAAATGGCGCCGCCGGGGCGAGGAGCCGGCTCACCGTCGCGAGCGCCTCGTGCAGGGCATGCACCGCCGCCGGATCCGCCTCCGCATCCACCGCCCAGAAGCGGGCCCGGTTGGTGCGCACGTACCAGTTGGCCAGATCGTCGGTGACGAAGTCGAAGATCGCGCGCGTGCCGGTGGTGACGTCGTAACCGCTCCACGCCGACTCGACCGTCGCGACGGTGGCCTGGAGCCGGCTGCGGATCCACCGATCGGCCAGCGTCGGCGTTCCCCGCTCCGCGGGCAGCGTCTCGCCGGCGTAGCGCCGGAAGAACTCGTACACGTTGCGGAGCGCATTCAGGAAGCCGCCCACCGTCTCCGGGATCACCCGCCGGTCGAAGCGCTTCGGCAGCCAGACCTGGCTCGACGCAACGAGGTAGAGCCGCACCGCATCCGCCCCGAACTCGCCGATGACGTCCCACGGCTCCACGATGTTGCCGCGGCTCTTCGACATCTTCACGCCGTCGGCGTCGAGCACCAGCTCGTTGACGATGACGTTCCGGTACGCCGGCGCGTCGAAGACCGAGACGGCGATCGCAAGCAGGGAGTAGAACCACCCCCGGGTCTGGTCCACGCCTTCGCAGATGTAATCCGCCGGGAAATGCGCGCGGAACTCGGCTTCATGCTCGAACGGGTAGTGCCACTGCGCGTACGGCATCGATCCGGAATCGAACCAGGTGTCGATCACCTCGGGCGTGCGCCGCATCGTGCCGCCACATCCGCTCGCCGCGCAGGCCCACCGGTATTCGTCGATGTGCGGCTTGTGCGGATCGAACTCCGGCGGGAGCGCCGCTCCGTGCCGCTCGGCGAGCGCCGCGTAGCTCCCGACGACCTCGACGTGCGCCGGATCGCGATCGCACACCCACACCGGGAGGGGCGTGCCCCAGTACCGGTCGCGCGAGAGCGCCCAGTCGACGTTGTTCTCGAGCCATTCGCCGAATCGGCCCGAGCCCATCTCGGGCGGATGCCAGGCCACGTTCGCATTGACCTCGAGCATCCGGGCCTTGACCGCCGACGTCCGCACGAACCACGAATCGCGCGCGTAGTAGATCAGCTTGCTCCGGCACCGCCAGCAGTGCGGATAGCTGTGCACGTACTGCTCGGTGCGCAGGTGCCGGCCGTCCGACTTGAGGCGCCGGACGATGAGCTCGTTCGTGTCGTCGGCCGTGACCAGCCGGCCCTCGAGCTCGGGCCACGTCGTTCCGGTGAACGTCCCGTCGGCCGCGACGGGACGGACGAGCGCGAGTCCATGCGCCTGTCCGGCCGCGAAATCGTCCGCACCGAACGCCGGGGCCATGTGCACGACGCCGCTTCCGTCGTCGGCCGTGACGAACTCGCCGGTGATGACGACGCTGTGCACCCGGTCCGTCGGGAGCGGGACGACGTCGAGCGGCCGGCGATAGCGCAGTCCCGCGAGCTCCCGGCCCGGATACGGCGCGGAGGCACTCAGCTCGCCGCCCAGGATCTCCGCGATCTTCGCCTCGCGCGCGGCCGCCGCCACGAATCGCCGGCCCGGATGGCGGCTGCTCTCATAGGTGCGATAGGACAGTTCCGGATGGACCGCCGCCGCCACGTTGCTCGGCAGCGTCCAGGGCGTCGTCGTCCACACCACCAGCTCGCGGCCGTCCTCGAGCGGGAAGGTGACGTAGATGGACTTGTCGCGCACGTCTTCGTAGCCCTGCGCGAGCTCGTGGCTCGAGAGCACCGTGCCGCAGCGCGGGCAGTACGGCAGGACGCGATGGCCCCGGTAGAGCAGCTCCTTTTCCCAGAGCCGGCGCAGCAGCCACCAGACCGTCTCGACATAATCGTTCGAGTACGTGACGTACGGATGCTCGTAATCGAGCCAGTATCCGATCCGGTCGGAGAGGGTCTCCCACTCCGCCTTGTACCGGAAGACGCTCGCCCGCGCGCGCGCGTTGAACTCGGCCACGCCGAACGCCTCGATGTCCTTCTTGCCGGCGAGCTTGAGCTCCTTCTCCACCTCGATCTCGACCGGCAGTCCGTGCGTGTCCCATCCCGCGATTCGCGTGACCGAGCGTCCCTGCAGCGCCCGGAACCGGCAGATCAGATCCTTGATCGTGCGCGAAAAGACGTGATGGATGCCCGGCCGGCCGTTGGCCGTCGGCGGACCTTCGTAGAACACGAAAGGCCTGCCGCCCCGGTTCTGCTCGAGCGAGCGCCGGAAGAGTTCCTCGGACCGCCACCGTTCGAGCAGCTGCTGCTCGAGCACGTCTGCGGGTCCGTCCGGCCACTGCGGGAAGGTCATCGCTCCACCTGGGCCTCGAGCCCGGCCAGCTCCGCCAGCTGCCGCTCGAGCATCGCGCGGAGGCCCGCGACGTATGCCGCGAAGTGCACCTGCGCCTGCGCCGTGCGCTCGCGCACGAGCCGTTCCTCGCCCTCCGCCTGCTGGAGGAGCAGCGCCGCTTCCCCCCGAGCCTGAGCCATGAGCGATTCCGCTTCCCGTTCCGCGGCGCTGCGGCTCTCGGTGCGGAGCTGCTGCGCCGCCACGAGCGCCTCGTTCATCGCCCGTTCCCGCTCCTGGAAGCTCTGCAGCTGCTCGGTCATGCTCCGGATCCGTTCCTCCAGCTTCACCTGGTCACGGCGAAGCGTGTC
>JBLNHD010000018.1:0-12990 GCA_050268825.1 Gemmatimonadota bacterium | reverse complement strand
GGACCGCGGCGAGTGGTTCGATCTGGCAACCGCGCGGGAGAAGCTCCTTGCCGCGCAGGCCGAGTTCGTGGATCGTCTCCTCGTGGCACTCCAGGGTCGTGAAGCGAATGCATCGGCGTTGCCGCACGATCGCTCGCCGCCCTATTCTTGACGATGACGTCTCTCCCTCTCCTCCGGGACTGTCTCCCCCGGTGCCGGCGCCGGAGCGCCTGAATCCCATGCCGACGCGACTCGACAAGACGATCAAGCGGGAACTGCAGCTCGACGAGAAACTCTATACGGTGACGATCACCCCGGAAGGCGTGAAGATCACGCCGAAGGGAGGTCGGCGCGGGCACGAGATCACCTGGGAAGAGCTCCTCCGCGGCGACGCCGATCTCCGGCGCGATCTCAACATCTCGATCGACGCCTATCGGGCATGACGCGCGCAGGGCTGGCTCGAGCGCTCGACGAGAACATGGCGGTGCACGCCGGCTGGATTCAGCGGCGTGTTCCGGGCATGGAGGTTCGCGACGACCTCGGCTACCTCCTCGTCGACGCCGGTCTGGCCACCGATACGTTCAACCTCATCTGCCATGCACGCCTTTCGTCAAGCGACGCCGCCGAGCGTGCGCGGACGGGCATCGCCTGGTTCCGGGAGCGCGGCCGCCCCTTTTCCTGGTGGGTGGGACCCGCAGATACCCCGGCCGAGCTTGGCGCGATCCTCATCCGCCTCGGATTGCACCCCGCCGAAGACGAAACTGCAATGGCGGCGGACATCGCATCGGTCCTTCGGGAGCCGCTCCCGGACGCCCTGACGGTACGGCGTGCCGAGACGCCGGGCCAGATTCGGGAATTCGCGGTGATCAACGCGGCCAACTGGAATCCGGCAGACGAGGATGTGCTGCGCTTCTACGAAGCGGCGTCGCCGGCGCTGCTGAACGGTGAAGCCCCTCTTGCTCTCTACGTCGCCTACCTCCGGAGCGTGGCCGTTGCGACCGTCGAGGTGACGACCGCTGCCGGCGTCGCCGGAATCTACAATGTCTCGACGCTCGCGCACTGGCGGAACCGGGGTTTCGCAACGGCGCTCCTCCGCCACGTCCTCGCCGAATCCAGGGAGCGGGGAATCCTGGGGGCCGTTCTGCAGGCGGCGCCTGCGGCGGAGGGGATCTACCGGCGGCTCGGCTTCGAGTCCATCGGAGAGGTGACGGAGTACAAGCCCCCCGCGGCATGACACGCAACCTGATCGCGCATCGGCGTGTCGAAGGAGAAACCTCCCCGGAGCTCCTGATGCGGTTTCCTCTTCCGGCCGCGGTATTCTTCCTGTGCCTCTCGCTGGCATCGCCGCTCGACGCGCAGCGGCGCATCGAGCAGACGATCTTGTCGGATACGCTGCCGCGCGTGTCCGTTTCCGTTGATCCCGCACTCGGATATCTTGGCCGCATCGACCTCGACGTCGGCGGGCGGGCCATGGCGGAGCAGCATCTCTTCGGCGAACTCAGGGACGGGCGGCTGGCACGCGCCGTCATCGTGCATTTCGAGCACTTCCTTCCCGGCAATGCGCACACGTTCGAGTACCCGCGCCTCCGGATGGCCCGGCTCGGCCGCCACGAGTTCCTCCACCAGACCTGGCCGCTCCCGGACTGGGAGCTCTTCCGGCTGCCCGAGATGGTGCGTTTCCTTTCCAGCCGGGGCGTCACGGCCGGCACCGACTGGATCGTGAGCCGGTACGTGCGCGTCGTCTCGGACGACCGGAAGCACGAGTTCATCATCTTCTATATGGAGGCTGGCGCGTCCCTTCCGATGCCGGTGGCGGACCTTCGACCCGGCGGCCGGGCACGCGGGGAGTGGCCGGCCATCGAAGCGGACCTCATCCAACGCGCCGCTGCAGCCGTCGACGTCCGCGACTGACACGGTCATTCTCCAAATCGGACCTGCATCACCTCGCCCATGACCAGGGAGCGGCAGATTGGCCCTCCGAACATTGTGGAGGAGGGTCAGATGCTGCAGAATTCGACGAGTCCCCGGGCACGGCACTGGTCCAACGTCGTCCTGATCTTTACAGGGTTGTTGCTTGCCGGCTTCGCCATCTGGGCCGCCCCGCTCTTTGGCGAACCGGCCACCGTCGATCCGGTCACCACGTGGGCGGTCTACGGCGGTGCGGCCATCTTCTCGCTTGGCGCGCTTTTCGTCGCGCAACGGCGGGGCGGGCAAACCCTGAGCCGGCTGCTCGTTGCCGTGGCGTGCCTAG
The DNA here is from genome assembly GCA_050268825.1 of Gemmatimonadota bacterium. Lineage (GTDB taxonomy): Bacteria > Gemmatimonadota > Gemmatimonadetes > Gemmatimonadales > GWC2-71-9 > CAMLLJ01. The sequence goes on along the minus strand of JBLNHD010000018.1, from coordinate 10,760 downwards.
TCCTCGTCATCGGACTGTTCATGTTCCGGGACGCTGGCTGGCGTGTCTGGCTCACAATCATCGTTCCCGCGATCGCCCTGGTCGCCACCATCCCCTATCTCGGCCGCATGCCGCGGGCGGCGGAGGAGCCTCGGATATGACAACTGACGGCAGGCAGGAACTCATCGACGGCCTCAACGAGGACCTGCGCGGCGAGTTCCAGGCGGTCATCATGTACCGCCTGTACGCGAGCATGGTGCAGGGGCCTTACCGCCAGGAGCTCCGCGCCTTCTTCGCCAGCGAGATTCCCGAGGAGCTGGCGCACGCCCAGATCCTCGCCGACAAGATCTCCTCGCTCGGCGGCACGCCCGTGGCGGAGCCCGCGCCCGTGCCGGTCGTCTTCGAGGCGAAGGAGATGCTGCAGAAGGCGCTCGATGCGGAAGTCGAGACCCTGGCGCGCTACGTCAAGCGGAGAGGGCAGGCGGAGAAGGCGGGCGAGCACGGGCTGGTGGTTCAATTCGATGACATCATCGCCGACGAGACGAACCACCGCGACGAGCTCCGTCAGATGCTGGCGCGCTGGCCCTAGCGCACGAGCGGCCGCTCCGGTGCCCCTCACCTACGTCGTCGATCGGGAACGGGGGCTCGTGCGCACCACCGTGACCGGTCCCGTGGCCGCCGACGAGTTCCTTCCCTACCTCGAGTCGCTCGCAGACGGGGGCCTCATCGGCTGGCCGCAGATCGTCGACGCGCGCAACGCGGCACTCCGCATCACGCCGCAGGACGTCAGGAGATTCGTCTTCATCATCGACGGCGTCCGCGCCCGCCACGGCATCTCGCGCACCGCGTTCATTACCGAGGACGACGCGACCTACGGGATGCTCCGCATGTATTCCGCGCTCGGTGAATCGGCGGACCCCGGCTTTGCGGTGTTCCGGCACGCGGCCGATGCGGAAGCATGGGTAGCGCCGAGCGCGCCGCCGACGTAGCCTTGAGGTGACCTCACCCACCATCCCTTATGCGCCGCTGGCGCCCCGCATTCCGACCGGTTCCCCCGGCGCCTCGGCTTGTGCTCCTGCTCTGGCTCGCCGCGGGCTGCGGGGGCGAGGGGACCACTGGCCCTACCCGGCCGGGCAATGCCGTCCGGATTGCCCTCGTCGGGACACCCGCCACCGAGGCCCGGAGCGGATCGCCCCTCGAGGTGCAGCCGGTGCTCCAGCTGCTCGACGCCGCCGGCGCGCCGGTGCCTGCCGCAGGCGTGACGGTCACGGCCTCGGCTTCCGGGGGCGGTACCCTCACGGGCAATTCCATCGTCACTGCGTCCGACGGGCGGGCCGCGTTCACGGCACTCACCCTGCGGGGCACTGCCGGAGCGCGCACGCTTTCCTTCGCGGCATCCGGACTCGCCGGCGCGAGCCATGCGCTGACACTCATGCCGGGCCCCGCCGCCCGGATCATGAACCAACCCGCCACATCGCAGGTCGCCATCATCGGCTCGGCGGTGCCGATCCGTCCCGCAGTGCGCATTACCGACGCTGACCTCAATCCCATCGCCGACGTGCCGGTTACCTTCGCCGCAGCGCCCGGGCATGGAACCATCGCGGGCGAAAGCACCACCAGCGACGCCAATGGCATAGCCACCCTGCAATCCTGGGTGATTCCGTCCGTCGTCGGCACCTACTCGGTCACCGCAGCGAGCCCCGGCCTTAGCGGGAGCCCCGTGACCTTCACGGCGCAGGCCGTGACCCTGATGCCGTCGGCCATGCTCGCCCATGCCGGGCAGGACCAGTCGGTTACGGCCAGCGGGACCGTCCCGATTCCGCCTGCGGTGCGAGTCACCTCGAACCTGCAGCCTGCGATGGGAATCCCGGTACAGTTCGCGGTGACCGCAGGTGGCGGGACCATCGCCGGAGCCGAGCAGCTCACCGATGCCGAAGGCATCGCACGCGTCGAGTCGTGGACCCTCGGGGCGCTCGGGCCGAACACGCTCACCGCGACGATTCCGGGCTCCGCACTCGCCCCTGTCACGTTCACCGCGACATCGATCGGGATCGGCCACCTCGCCGCTGATCCGCTGGCGCCGCAGGTGCTGACCGGCGCCGTTCTGCATCCGCGCGTCCGGGTGACCGCCCCGGGCGGCGCTCCGCTCGCGGGCGTGGCCATCGCGTTCGCCGTCACGGCGGGCGGTGGATCGGTCGCATCGGGTCAGCAGGTCACGGACGCCCAGGGATATGCTGCGCCCGCCGGCTGGACGATGGGCGGTGCGCCCGGCGTGCAGCGGCTCAGCGTCAGCGCGCCGGCCGGCTTCGGCAACAGTCCGCTCGTGCTGGAGGTGCGCGCATACGCCAAGCTGGCGGCGCGCGCTGCGATCCACGCGGGCAACGGACAGACCGGCCCCGTCGGCCAGCCGCTGCCGGTGAAGCCGGCCATCCGGCTCACGGCTGACGACGGGTCGCCGGTGCCGGGGTGGCCGGTGACCTTCGTGGTGCTCGGGGGAAGCGGGTCCCTTGCCGACGCTTCGACCGAGACGGATGCCAACGGCATCGCAACCGCCGGCAGCTGGACGCTGAACATCCACCCCGGGCAGAACCAGGTCGAGGTCTTTGCCGCAGGCACGCCGCTCACGTTCGTCGCGCAGGCAGTGGCCGGGCCTCCCTCGCAGATCGACGTGGGGTCGCCGACTGCGGGCCTCGTGGGCCGCGCGCTCGACCCCGTCCCCGCCGCCCGGGTCACCGATGCGCTGGGAAATCCGATCGCAGGAGTGCCGGTATCGTTCGCGATCGCCGGCGGCGGCGGCAGCCTCACTGGCGGAAGCCAGGTGACCGATGCCGACGGGTACGCGCGGCCGGCCAGCTGGTCACTCGGCATCCGGCCCGGGCTCAACCTCGTGACTGTCACCGCCCAGGGACTCGCGACCGCGGCGTCACTCGTAGCAACCGGGCACGCCGGACCAGTGACGCAGATGCTCATCGTATCGGGGGACGGGCAGTCGGCACTGCTGGGCCAGCGGCTCCCGGTCGATCCTCGCGTCGAGGTTCGCGATCCTTACGACAATCCCGTGCCCTCGGCGCGCTTGCGCTTCACGCCGCTGAGCGGCGGTGGGTCGGTGACGGCCACCGACGAGGTGCTGAGCAACGCCGCCGGCCAGGCCTCCACCGGGTGGACCCTCGGGCTTCTCGGCACCAACACACTCCGTGCCGCAGCCATCGACGACCTGCAGCCGTCGGTCACGTTCACGGCCACGGCCACCCAGCCGAGTGATCCGTACGACATCGAGATCCGGTACCTTGCGGCGCCGAGCCTCGCGATGCAGACCGCCGTGCAGAACGCGATCACCCAGTGGAGCGGTATCATCGTCAACGGCCTGCCCAGCCAGGGCGTCGCGCTGCCGGCGGGAAGCTGCTTCACGGCGCCCGGAGTGAACGAGACCGTCGACGACCTCGTGATCTTCGTCGAAACCGTGGCGATCGACGGCGTCGGCGGGGTGCTCGGAGGCGCCACGTCGTGCGCGGTGCGGGGCAGCGGATTCCCGGTTGTCGGCTTCATGCGGTTCGACGTGGCCGACATCGCGGATATGACGGTCACCGGCGAGCTGGGGGACGTGGTGCTCCACGAGATCGGCCACGTGCTCGGCTTCGGCACCCTCTGGCCTTCCTTCGGCCTTCTCGCGTTCGGGCCCGAGCCGTACTTCACCGGAGCCTACGCGCTCCAGTCGTACCGCGCGCTCGGCGGCACCAGCGCACAGGGACCCGGCGTGCCGGTCGAGAACACCGGCGGCGCGGGCACGGCCAACGCGCACTGGCGCGAAACCGTTTTCGGCAACGAGCTCATGACCGGCTACATTCTCGGAGCCGACAACCGGCTGACCGCCATCACGATCTCGTCGCTCCGGGACATGGGATACCAGGTGAGCTACACCCTCGCCGAGCCGCTCGGCACGCCGCTCTCGCTCCGCCGCGACGGCGCGGCGACTCCGCGCCAGATCAGGGAGCTCAGGTTCGAGGGCTCGATCTTCGTCTTCGACGAGGCGGGCCGGGTCAAGGCGACGATCCCGCGCATCCGCTAGAAGGGCAGACGATGTTCCGCTTCCGCCAGGCGCTGTTCGCATCGGGGATCGCGCTTCTTGCCGCGTGCGACTTCACCGGTGCCGACGGCCTCGCCGACCTGGCGATCCGGCACGTCTCGGTCGTCGACGTCTCGGCGGGCACGCTCCTGACCGATCGCACCATCCTGGTGCACGACGGCAGGATCGTCCGCATCGACTCCGCCCTCGAGGATTATCCCGCGGCGCGCCAGGTCATCGACGGCACCGGCCACTTCGTCCTGCCGGGCCTGTGGGACATGCATGTTCACGTCGGCGACGACGAATCGATGTACCAGCAGCTCCTTGCCTGGGGCGTCACGTCGGTACGAGACATGGGCAGCCCGCTCGGCGAAGTCCAGGCGGTCCGCCTCCGCCGCGAAGACCGCCCCGCGAGCGGGCCACGTATCGTATACGCCGGCTTCGCGCTGCGGGGGCCGCGCTCCGCACCCGATTCCGGCGCGCGCACGGTGGCCGACAGCGCCGGCGTCGTGGCTGCACTTGCGGAGCTGCAGGAAGGCGGCGCGAGCTTCGTGAAGGTGCATGAGGGCCTTTCGGAGCCGACCTGGAGCGTGATCGCGCGCGAGGCCCGGGCCCGATCGCTGCCCCTCGTCGGTCACGTGCCGGCCGGCCTCCAGGCGGTAAAGCTCGCCGAGGCGGGGCTGCGAGGAATCGAGCATTTCGAGTTTCTCCCTGACCGATGCCTGGGCTCGCTCGGTGCCGCACGGCGCGCGGCGCGACTCCCTGCAGGTTGCGACACTGCGTCACTCGATGGCCTGCTTCGCCGCCTTCACGCGAGCGGGGTCTGGCTCGATCCGACGCTCGGATCCTTCCGCATCCTTGCGCCGGCACGGTGGGCCGATCTCCAGACTGGCTTCGGCCGCCTCGTCCCGTCGATCCGGCGCATCGGGCTCCCGCTGCTGGCCGGCACCGATCTGGGGTCGCGCGGCATAGTCCCGGGACGGAGCCTGCACGACGAGCTCGAGCTGCTCGCGGGCGCCGGCTTCACTTCGGCGGAGGTGCTCCGCTTCGCCACCATGGCGCCGGCGCAGTTCCTGGGTCTGGACGATTCGCTCGGCCAGGTCGCCCCCGGTCACCTGGCCGATCTCGTCCTCCTCGAGGCCGATCCCCTCGCGGACATCCGCAATACCCGGCGAATCGCCGCCGTCATCCGCGCCGGGACGCCGATCGACTCGGCCATGACCGCCGCCCTGCGCGAGACGCCGACCCCGTAGCGCACACCCTTCGGAGGAGGTCGCATGCTCGGCAACCGACCGATGAACGAGTGGATCTCCCGCTACGCGGAAAGCCATCAGCATCCGGTGAACCGGCTCTGCCATACCGTCGGGATCCCGCTCATCGCTCTTTCGATCCCGCTCTTCGTCGCGGCGATCTTTCTCGACGGCTTCTGGCCCATCCCGCTCGCGCTCTTCGTGGTCGGGTGGGCCTTCCAGTTCGTGGGCCACGCCTTCGAGGGGAAGCCACCCGAGTTCTTCAAGGATTGGCGCTTCCTGCTCGTGGGCCTGCGGTGGTGGTTCGCCAAGATCAGGGGCCGTGCCTGACTCATGGGCGGAGGGTCCGAATCACCCAGGGATGGCCCGTCGCTTGCTTCAGAGACGACCGGCTGGTTAACCTGTTACGGCACCCGGACCCTGTGAGGTAGGTAGTGACTCTGCGCATCATTCGTAGTGCCGCGGCCATGGTCGCGCTCTTCCTGACTATACCGACGGCACCAGCGGATGCGTATGTGCCTGTCACTGCTGTAGTTACGGACTCCGTCGCCAATGGATCTGCCGTCCTGGCAGAGAATGCCGCCGCTGCCGGGCTCCGGAACGAGGTGCTCGATCTCGCCCTCAGGGCCCATTCGCGGGCCAAGGCCGCCGGACGCACGTCGAGCAAGCTCCTGACCGTCATCGATTACAGCCTCCCCTCCCGCGAGCGGCGTCTCTGGGTTCTCGATACGGAGACAGGGGCTGTCCTCGAGCGGGAACTCGTGGCGCACGGCAACCGGACCGGGGGTGACGTCGCCACGGTCTTCTCGAACCGGTCGGGCAGCAACCAGTCGAGCCTCGGTACCTTCGTCACGGGCAAGACCTACCTGGGGAAGCACGGCAAGTCGCTTCGCCTTCACGGGCTCGATGAAGGGCTCAACGACCGCGCTTTCGAGCGTGCCATCGTCATCCACGGTGCCGACTACGTCAACGAAGGCATCATCGGCCAGCTGGGCCGGCTCGGCCGGAGCCAGGGCTGCCCCGCGCTGAGCCCCGCGGCCTCCGCGCGCATCATCGACATGATCAAGGATGGCTCGGTCATCTTCTCCTACCATCCCTCCGCGGCCGCGGACTTCGAGGCGATCTTCGCGAGCTGAAACGCGCGTGGTTGCCACTCTGGACGCCCCCGATCGGGGGCGTTTCTATTGGCAGGTACGGACCTCCCGTTCCGGAGTCGATCATGACCGAGCAACTTCCCCGCCACGACCAGGCCCGGCGCGAAGCCGACGGCTCCGAGCCGCACGACATGCGCGCGCCGGCTCGCCTTCTCGCCTCCCGCGGCGGCGCCGACATCGAAATCGCCTGCGACAGCGCGGCCGGGGCCATGCAGCTCGCGATGGCGATGCTGCACCACTCCGATGGCATCCCCGACCGCATCGTGCTCGAGGATGGATCCGAGATCGGCGCCGTGGCCATCCGGCAGGAGTACGAGCGGACGCTCGCGCTCGGCGGCTTCGACGGGCAATGAGCGACGCCCCCGGCTCTCGCGCCGATGCCGGTCTCGAAGGCGTGCTCGCGTTCCTTCGCGAGGCGGAACGCCTGAAGACGGTCCGGCGCAGCGGGTGGACGTCGGCCGGCGAGCAGGAGAGCGTGGCGGAGCACACCTGGCGCCTCTGCCTCATGGCGCTCGTGCTCTATGACCGGGACACGACGGTGGATCTCGGCCGGCTCCTTCGCATCTGCCTGGTGCACGATCTCGGTGAGGCGATCGGCGGCGACATTCCGGCGCCGGAACAGCGAGGGAGCAAGTCCGCGGAGGAGCGAGACGACCTCCTCGCGCTACTCGCGCCGCTCCCGCCGTCGGTCCGGGAAGACATCGTGTCGCTGTGGGATGACTACGAATCGGGCGGGTCCCGCGAGGCGCGGCTTGCCAAGGGACTCGACAAGCTGGAGACGATCCTCCAGCACACGCAGGGACGGAATCCCGACGACTTCGATTACCGATTCAACCTCGGATATGGCCGGGGCCACACCGGTCACGACCCGCTGCTCGCCGAGATCCGCGCGCGCCTCGATGCCGACACCGTGCGCCGCGCGGAAGAGGCCGAGCGGCGCGGACCGCGCTAGGACGGAAGGGGAGCGCGCGGCGCGGTGCGCAGGAGCCGGCCGAACGCTCCGGCGACGATCCCGAGCAGGACGACGAAAACCCAGACCGCGGGGCGAGCCCCTTCCAGCGCTCCGCGCGCGAGCACCAGCGCGGCGGTCGTCGCATGCACGAGATTGCCGATCACGATGGCTCGCCCGTGGATGCCGCCGATCGCGAGACCGCGGGCGATCCAGTTGCCATAGGCGAGCCCGAGCCACGCCGAGCCGAGCAGCTGCGCAAGCACGGCGATGACGCGTGAGGTCCCCTCGACGCCCAGCAGCGAGAGGACCTCCCCGGGCGCAAAGAGGAGCGCAAGGCCTGCGGCACCCAGCAGGAAGGCGGTGCCGACGAGAACGGGCCGCGAGGTCATGCGGCGGGACGCCACATCGCGTCTGAGCCTATGAGCGGACTCCTTCGGGAAGTCCGGCCACGAGGATCATCTCGCTGTCGGCCGCGCGCTGCCGCAGCGCCTTCGCGTCGGCGTACTCGGGCGAGCCCCACCAGGCGCGGGCCGCCGTCGTATCCGGGAACTCCAGCACCACGAATCGGCGCGGCGTCCAGGTGCCCTCGAGCGTCTCGACCTCGCCACCACGTACGATGTACTTCCCGCCGTACGCCTCGATCGACGGCGGCGCAAGCGCCTTGTACTCGTCGTAGGCCCCGGGATCCTTCACGTCGATCTGGACGATGATGTAGGCAGGCATGCGCTCGGGTCAGGATGCGATGCGGGCCGCTCGGTGGCCCGTAACGGATGGTCAGGCAAAGACGTTCTGGTCGAGCCACCGCGTGAACTGCGAATCGCGCTCCGGCTCCGGAGCATCGGCGACTTCCATCACCGCCCAGCGCTTGCCGGACGCCATGAGGAACCAGGTCGGCGGCACCGCTTCCTTCCCTCGCGCCACATTCGCGGGCTCGCCGTCGTAGGCAACGAAGTGAAACGCGCGGCCCCGGTGATGCAGGTGCAGCTGATGCACAGGATGACGACTCATGACGACCTCGGCAGCGAAAGAATCTGGGCGGACGATGTAATCTAACCTCGTCGGCCTTCGGCTCCCGTAACGGAGAGGGGAGTGCCGCTGTGTCGGGCGGCGGGGTGAATGGGTGGGGTGTTGGCTATATCGCGAAAACGCGAAAGCGCGAACAAGCACGACACACTGCCAAGGCCTTGCAGCGGCTCCGGACCCCGGGCGCGTCCGAGCTGTAGTACGGTGGTCTGATCAGACGGCTCCGCGCCTCCCGGGGTGCCGTGTGCCCACAAAAAGTCCTGCAGCACTCCGCCGGAAGCCCGGAGCCCCAACGCGAGCGGGCCCTGTCTTTCGCGTTTTCGCGCTTTCGCGTTTAACCCAAAGAGCACCACCACCCAAGTCCCCGACGCACCGCACCTCCCCGCCCACGGCGCCTTTCGCCCTTTCGGGTTTCGTGCGCGCAGTTCAAGCCCGCCGGTCAAGCCGACTCCGCCGCCAGCCTTCCCATATCCGCGCGCACCGTCTTCACGGCGAACAGTACGATGACGCCGCCGAGCATCGAGACGATGGGCAGGAGCAGCACGGCGCGATCGATGCCGAACCGATCGGAGAGGGCGCCGATGAGCGGCAGCGCGACGGCATCGCCCACGAGATGGATGAAGAGGTAGTAGGTGCCGGCCACCGTGGCGCCGATGCGCGCGGGAACCACGTCGAAGATCGACGCGACGATGGGCCCGTTGTACCAGGTGAGGAAGAAGACGGCCGCCGCGAAGAGCGGCGCGAAGAGCGCCACGTCCCGGCTCAGCAGCAGCCAGATCGAGAGGGCGCCGCCGACGAGCATTCCGGCGGAGACGGTGATGACGCGCGCGGCTTCGGTGCGCGACCGGAGCCAGTCGGCGAGCCCTCCGCCGACCAGCGTCCCGAGTGCGCCGAAGAGGAGGAGGCGCCAACCGAGGAGGTCCGACACGGCGGCGGTGGACATCCCGAGCGTCCGGGACACGAAGGTGGGCGCCCACCCCACGAGCCCATTCATGCCGAACGAGATGAGCGCGCCGCCGACGAAGACGTAGACCAGTGTCGGCGTGCGGAGCACGGCGCGGGCGGAGCCGAGCATGCCGTCGATCGCACCCGTCATCTGGCCGCCGAACGGCGTCTCGTCGATCCGGTTCGCGCGGATCTGGCGGACCCAGAGCGCGATGTTGAGCGCGAAGCCGATGCCCGCCACGATCGAGAAGGCGGCCGCATCGATCCGGCTCGTCGCCCCGTAGCGGCGGTCGAGCACCACCGCCGCCGCACCGCCCAGGACCACTCCCACGATGGTCGGAAAGAACTGGCGGAAGAGCGAGAGCCCCTGCTCCTTCATTTCGCGGAGGTAGGGCCGCAGCGCGATCGGGGCGTGATGGCGGGTCGGGTCCCTGAGCCGAGCGGCGAGTACCGCGCAGACGAAGCCCGGCGCTCCGACGATCATGAAGGCCACGCGCCACCCGTACGCTTCGCCCAGCTGCCCGCCGAGCCAGATGCCGAGTCCGCCGCCGAGCACGAGGCCGGCCGCCAGGATACCCATCGCCATCGACCGGCCACGCTTCGCGAAGTAATCCGCCACGAGCGACGCCGCCGCCGCGCCGAATGCCGCCTCGCCGATCCCGACCGCGGCGCGGCAGATGAAGAGCTGCGTGTAGCTCTCCACCATGCCGCTCAGGACCGTGAAGAGGCTCCAGCAGGCCACGCCGAACGCGATCACGGCGCGGCGGGACCGAAGGTCGCTCATGACCCCGAACGGCAGCGCGGCGAGCGAGAAGACCAGCACGTACGCCGAGCCGAGCCACCCGAGCTGGGCGTCGGTCAGCGCGAGCTCGGCCTTGATCGGCTCGAACAGCGCGAAGATGACGTTGCGGTCGAGGTAGTTGAGGAGGTTGATGAACGTGAGGAGGCCCAACGCATACCAGGCGTATGCGCGGGTCGGGGGCGCCGCGATCTCCGCTGTCGAAGGGCCGGTCACCGCCGTGCGATCGTCTCCGCGCCCCCCGCCCCCGGGTTACCCGCGCTCGCGCCAGTTCCCCGCCGCGTCGAGCCGCTTCGAGAGCGCGGCTTCGACGCCCGCGGCGGTCGAGAGGTTGACGGCCACGGTGCCGAAGACGGCGACGCCGGAGTCTGTCGGGATGTCGCCGGAGAAGAACTCGTCGCCGGGCGCGTACTTGTAGAGGTTGCTGTAGCCCGTGCCCGCGATGAGGTAGTGGCGGCGCGCGGGGATGACCGTGCCGTTCGGGATGATCAGGCTGTGGTCGTTGGGCGCGAGCACGAGCCAGCCGGACGATCCGTCCGAAGTGTTGACGACGATGTCCGAGTCGGTGTTGTTGTACAGCTCCACGACGTCTTCC
>JBLNHD010000017.1:0-9750 GCA_050268825.1 Gemmatimonadota bacterium | reverse complement strand
GAGGTCGGTGGCGAGGTACACCGTTGCCATGCCGCCCTGGCCGAGCTCCCGTTGGACGACGTAGCGTCCGCCGACGGCGATGCCGGGCCGGAAATGGGGATCGGGAGTGCGGGAGAGCTCGTCGGACCTGGTCATGTGCGCCCTGGGGAGGAGTCGATAGGGCGATCGAGTTCCCGTAAGATACGACAGGTGCCGCGAGGACGTGAGCCGCCGGTGCGCAGGCCGGTGCGCCCGGCCGGGCGCCGCGCCCGCGAGATATTCATGCAGCCTTCACGATTCCATCACCCCCTCCCGGCTTCCATGGAGCCATGACCGACCGCCGAGAAAGCGCACTTCGCTCCTGGTTCCTCGGCCCGCGCGCCGAGAATGCGGCTCTCCTCGAAGGCCTCGTGGTCGAGGCGCTCCGGGATCATGTCTTCTGGCGCCGGAACTTCCATCCGGAAGACGGCTTCGCCATTCGCGAGCTCGACAAGCGGACCGAAGGCTACGAGGATGCGGTGGCGACGCTCACGCAGGAGCTGCTGGGCCTGCTGGCCGAGCTCAAGCGGGATGTGCCGTTCTTCAGCAGCCGCTACAAGGGGCACATGCTCTTCGAGCAGACCATCGCGGGCCAGATCGGCTATTTCGCGGCGATGCTCTACAACCCCAACAACATCTCCGCGGAAGCGGCACCGGTCACGACGCGGCTCGAGCTGGCCGTCGCGGCCCAGCTCGCGCGGATGATCGGGTACGATCCCGCCCGGTCCTGGGGGCACCTCACCTCGGGCGGGACGGTCGCCAATTTCGAGGCACTCTGGATCGCGCGGAACATCCACTACCTTGCCGTCGCTGCCGCGGGCGCGGCGGACACGCTCGGCCTCTCGCTCGACGTGGCGCTCCCCCACGGCACCCGCGCCCCGGTGCGCTCCCTCGGGCTGTGGGAGCTCCTCAACGTCGACAACGCGGCAGCCCTCGACCTCTGGCATGCGCTCTGGGCCAGCGCGCCGGCCGCCGACGTTCGCCGGGCCGTCGCGGGACACTCGCTCTCCGACGTCGGGTATCAGGACTACAGCCTGACGCTGGCGCGGCGATACGGCGATGCGCTGCCCGCCGCGGTGGTCCTCGTTGCGGCGACGGCTCACTATTCCTGGGAGAAGATCGCGCGCGCCCTCGGCATCGGCGCGAACCAGCTCGTCTTCGTTCCCGTGGACCCCTCCTTCCGGCTCGATCCCGATGCGCTCTGGTCCCAGCTGCAGCGCTTTGCCGAGCGACGGACTCCCGTGCTGGCCTGCGTGAGCGTCTGCGGCACCACCGAAGAGAGTGCGGTGGATCGGCTCGACCGGGTGCTCGAGGTCCGGGAGCGTGCGCGGAAGGAACTCGGAATCGCGTTCCACCTGCATTCCGATGCCTGCTACGGCGGCTACGCCGCGGCCGTGACCTGGCGGGAGGACGGCGTGCGGCGCTCGGGCCGCGAGATCCGCCGCGCCACGGGAATTTCCTGGCCCGAAGACGACCTCGTGGACGCGATCGTGGCGCTGGGCGAGGCGGACTCCGTCACGCTCGATCCGCACAAGCTCGGGTACGTGCCGTATCCGGCCGGGGCCTTCCTCCTGCGCGACCGCCGCGGGCGCGACCTCGTTGCGGTAGATCCGCCCTACCTGAGCCCCGCCACCGCCGCCGGCGCGGACGATGAGCTCTATCTCGGCAAGTACATCTTCGAAGGCTCCAAGCCAGGCGCCGCTGCGGCATCGGTGTGGCTGAGCCACAAGGTGCTTCCGCTCGACGAGCGTGGGTATGGCTACCTCATCGAGCGCACCGCCCTCGGCGCACGCCGCCTTCGTGATGCGCTGGCGACCGCCGATCTCGGCAACGGATGCATCGTGCACGTGCTTCCCGAGCCCGACATCAACATCGTCTGCTTCGTCGTGCGCAGCCCCGCCGCACGGACACTGCCACAGCTGAACGCGCTCAACGAGTCGATCTATCGGCGCATGAGCATCAACTCGGCAACGCCGGCCCCCGAGTACATCATCACGCGCACCCGTTTCCGCACGCCGATGTACGACGGCGCGATCGCCCCGATCCTCGAGGGACTCGGGGTGGCGACTGTCGACGAATGGAAGGCGGGAGGAGCCGAAGGGCTCGTGGTGCTGCGATCGACCGTCATGGACCCGTTCCTGGCATCCACCGGGCAGGGCACCAATCACATCGAGGGATTCATCGCGGCCCTGGGACGGGCAAGCCGGGAGCCGCCCGCGTGAACGATCAGGCGTGCTTGTCGTGCCCGTTCGCGAGCGTCAGGCTGACCCGCTCTAGCAGTTGCTGCGGCGTGAACGGCTTGTGGAGGAACGGGATGCTCTCGCGGGTGACGCCGGCGCGCACGACGATATCATCCGTGTAGCCCGAGGTATAGATCACCGCCAGCTTCGGATGGAGCGCCCGAAGGCGTTCCGCGAGGACGCGCCCGTTGATCCCGGTCATGACCACGTCGGTCAGCAGCAGGGCGATGGGCCCGTTCATCGTCGCGACGAGGTCGATCGCCTCCTCCCCGCTTCCCGCCTGCAGCACCTGATACCCCGCTTCCTCGAGCACCTGCGCGGTGAACGCCCGGACACCGGGCTCGTCCTCCACCAGAAGGATCGTACGCCCGCTCGCGGGGGCCATCTCCCGTGCCGACGGGACCGGCTCGGGTGCCGGGGCCGTGGCGCTCGCGTCCGCGCGCGGGAGGTACACCTTGAAGAGGGTACCCTGTTTCGGCTCGCTGTAGACGTACACCGCGCCACCGGCCTGCTGCACGATGGCATAGACGGTGGCGAGTCCGAGACCCGTGCCGTGGCCCGGCGCCTTGGTCGTGAAGAACGGCTCGAAGATGCTCGCCTGCGTGACCGCGTCCATGCCCTGCCCCGTATCGCGCACCGAGAGCACGACGTACGAGCCCGGCTCGAGCCGGAGCCGCTCGTGCACGAACAGCCCGCCAAGACTCACGTTCTCCGTCTGGATCGTGAGCGACCCGCCGTCGGGCATCGCATCGCGGGCGTTCACGGCCAGGTTCATCACGATCTGCTCGATGTGCACGCGGTTGATCCGGACGCGGCCGAGATCGTGCGCCAGGCGGATCTCGAGGGCGATGTGCTCGCCGATGAGCCGGCGCAGCAGCGCCTCGATGCCGACGATCACCTCGTTGAGCTCGAGCACCTCGACGTCGGCGAGCTGGCGACGGCTGAAGGCGAGAAGCTGCTGCGTCAGGGCCGCGGCCCGCTCCGCCGCCTTGGCCACCTGCTCGAGGTTGCCCCGCTCCCGCGTGCCCTCGACGAGGTGCGGGATCGTGAGCAGCGTGAGGCCGTTGATGACGGTGAGGAGGTTGTTGAAGTCGTGCGCGATGCCGCCCGCGAGCCGGCCCACCGCTTCCATCCGCTGCGCCTGCTGCAGCTGGTGCTCGAGCGAGCGCTGTGCCGTCACGTCCCGCTTGATCGCCGACGCGCCGATGAGTCGGCCCGAGGCGTCGTACAGCGGCGACAGCGTGAGCGAAATCCGGATCCGCCGGAGGTCCTTCCGTACGCGCTCGGTCTCGTAGTGCGCGACGTGCTCGCCGCGGCGGATCCGGTTGAGGAGCGAGTGCTCCTCGTCGTGGAGCTCCGGCGGGATGAGCCGATAGATGCTGTCGCCGATCATCTCGGCGGCCGTGTACCCGAAGATCCGCTCAGCGGCGGGATTCCAGCTGCGGATGGTGCCGTCCAGATCCTTGCTGACGATCGCATCGTCCGACGATTCGACGATGGCCACGAGGCGCATGCGATCGAATTCGGCAGCAGGATCGAGGGGAGCGTCAGCGATCATCGGTGCAGGGTCTCGAAGGGCTGCGAGGGGACGGTGTCGACGGGCAGAGGTACCATAACCGCACGCCGGGATGAAGACCACCCGCGATTTCCGGAGGGTGCACGGCGTCACAGGCCGGGTGTGACGTCCACCCCAATGCGCGGCGCGCACGGATACTCGAGACGGTGCGGAAGGTCCGCAGGATTCGTCGGCGCGCGCCAACTCCACGGAACGACGGCGGTGTCGGGAGGCTCCCAGGAGGCCGGTTCGACCTGATAGGAGACTTCACGTGCCTCGACGAGGTGCCACCCAGCCGGCCCGCGGCGAAAGACCTGCAGCAGCTCGATCTGATGCTGGGCTCCGATCGGATCTCCGACCCACACCGTGGACGCGGAGTTGACGACGACATGGCCGTCGATCGTACGATAGTTGATGATCCGATACTGATAGGTCGTCCCGGCCCCGCAATACCAGCCGGCGCGGACCTGCTCCAGGAACTGCCGGCGGCCCATGTCGCTGCCGGTGAACTCGGACCGCCGCCACACGAACTCGGGCGCGAGCAGGCGACCGAAATAATCGACGTCGCGCCGGATACGCGCGGGCCACCAGCCGAGGACGATCGCATGGAGGGCCCGGTCGGGCGCCAACTCAGCGACGCTCTCCGGGGCCGGCGGCGGCTCGCGCCTCGGCGCGCACGCGATCAGTGGGAAGACCAGGAGGGCCACGCGCGCCCGCCCCCGAGCCGGTCGCGAGACGGGATCGCATGACGCCATGTGTGAGGTCTCCACTGCGGACGATGTCGAGGAACCGGCCGACCGGCGCGCCAGGCAGCGGCTGCGGAAGCGTCGGGGAAGCTTCACCTCCCGGGAAGTCGCCGATGAAAGAGGGAGAGATCCTCCCCGTTATGAGCGAACCGTTCGAGCTCGCCCCACCCCGCGCGCTGAAAGAGTCCGACTGCCGTGCTCGTCGCGGCATACAGCTCGCCGATGCCAAGCTCCTGCGCCGTCCGCTCTGCTGCCGCGATGAGTTCGGCGCCGAGGCCGCGCCGCCGGTGGCGCGGGGCAACCCACAAGGCAACGAGCCACGGCCCGAGTCCAGCTCGCCCGACGACGGGGCGGTCGTGGAGCCCGACCGTGCCGACGAGCTCGCCCCCTTCGCGCGCTGCGAGTGCGAGCGGCAGGTGCTCGCGATTGAGGCAAGCCCGAAGCTTCGCGGTCACCTGCTCGAGCGAGAGGCCGTCGTGGACGCCCCATTCCGCCCAGAAGGCGGGGGCGAGCACCTCGACGGCCCCGGGCACCTCATCCAGATAGACGATTTCGATCATGCGAAGCCGCGACGAGGACACTGAATCGTATCGTGCCCCGGCGCCTCGCACGAGGGCCTGAGCCGGGGCTTACGGCACGTCCATCCGCCGCAGCCGCCGCGTGGAGAGCAGCAGGAACCCGCCGATGACGAGGACGGACGCCAGGACCGCCGCGGTGGCGGGAATCGTTTCCGCCGAGGCGAAGCGCCGCGGGTCGATCGCGTGGGTGAGCCCGATGGCGTAGTGGCGGATGCTCAGGAGCCGCGCCCCGGCCACGAATCCCGAGAAGAATCCCTCCCAGATCACGATGTATAGAAGGCCGACGCCCACGGCATGGGCACTGACGAGCCCGAGGAAGACGAAGACCGATCCGTACATCGCGACGCTCGCGAGCGCAGCGGCCGTGAGCGCCAGCGTGGAGCGCGCATCGCCAAGAAAGGCGATGTGTGCGGTGAGCAAGGCGCTCAGGCCGATGAACGGGCCCGCCACTGTCACGACGGCCAGCAGCTTCGCCACGACGATCTGCCACCGTGCCACCGGCGCCAGCGTGAGATTGGCCAGCGTACGATCCTCGACCTCGTTCCCGAAGGCGACGCCACCGATCGCGAGCACGACGAGGGGCAGGATGGATCCGGCGAGCATGGCGCCGAGGATCGCCGTTTCGTAGTCGCGGACCGACGGTGCGTGGCTGGAGCCAAGCATGAGCAGCGTGATGACGACCGGCAGGGTGGCGAGCACCGCCATGATCGCCAGGCGCCAGCGGCCCGAGAGCTGGCGCAGCGTGAGGTGATAGACCGTTCCCATCCTATTTCTCCACCAGGTAGCCGAAGACGCTTTCGAGCGAGTCGTCGAGCGGCTCGACCCGCCGGAGACGCACGCCGGCTTCCTGGGCGAGCCGGGGAAGCTCCACCTGCAGGTCCAGGACGTTCCGGCTCAGCACGATCACCGCCCCGTCGGGATCGACGTGCACGGCATCGACCGAGGGGAGGGTCACGACCGCCGCGGCGAGCACGCGCGGAGCATCCGAAACGACGCGCACGTGGTAGGGCCGCTGGTTCAGGGCGGCCCGGATCGCCCGGAATCCGCCGGAAGCCGCGAGCTTGCCGTTGACGATGAGGAGGACGTTGTCGGCCAGCTGCTCGACTTCCTCCAGGATGTGCGAGGAGATGACGATCGTGCGCCCCTCGGCGGCGAGCCGCTGCAGGAGCTCCTTGAAGTGGACCCGCTGGCGGGGGTCCGCGCCGTTGAGCGGCTCGTCGAGGATCAGCACCTCGGGATCGTGCACCAGGGTGGCGGCCAGCCGCATGCGCTGCCGCATGCCCCGCGAGTACGTCTCCATCGGGCGGTGCTGCGCGTCCGCCAGGTCCACCAGTTCCACCGCCCGGTCCACCGCGCCCTCGAGATCCGGCACGCCCCGGAGCTTCCCCATGGCGCGCACGAAGTCGCGCCCCTTCATGAAGCCGTACACCGTCTCGTGCTCCGACATCACGCCGATCCGGCGATAGAGCGGCGGATTGTCGCGGACCGGCTCGCCGAGCACCGTGATGGCGCCGGTCGAGGGAGCGGCGAGTCCGGTCATCATGCGGAGGAGCGTGGTCTTCCCCGCTCCGTTCGGACCGAGGAGGCCGGTGATCCCGGGCCGGACCTCGAAGCTCACGTCGCTGACCGCCACCACGCTCCCGAACCAGCGCGAGACCCGATCCACCCGGATCACGGCCCGTTCCCCGGCCCGCTCGCGTGCGGCGTCTGCGCGGGCCTCGCCGGCGATGACCGCGGTTCCACTCATGAGGCAAGCCTCCGGTAGCGCGCCCAGAGCACCGTACCCGGCACGACTACCCACGCGACGTACCACGCGCTGCGGACCCAGGCCGGGAGATTCCGGGCCGGAGCCTCTTCCGTCACGTCGCTGACCTCGCCGAAGATCAGGTCGTTCACGTGCGCCGGAATGTTCGTGAGGTTGAACATCGAGATCCACTCCCCCGCCTTGCCCCCGACCTCTTCCGCCATGCCGACCGTGAACGGCGTGGAGATCACGAAGAGGCCGACGAGGAACACCGATGCGTACGCGCGTCGCGTGGTGAACGAGGCGGTGAGCAGCGCGAGGGTCGTCGCGAACGCCGCCATTACGACGCCCGCGGCAAGGAAGCGCGGAATGTCGAGCCAGTGCTCGCGCAGGTAGGCAACCGGTGCGGCGTCGCCGCCGGAGAGGCCGAGGAGGAGGATCACCTGCGGCAGCCACGCGGCGAGCGTCATCACGGTGAAGAAGGCGCCCCAGCGCGAGGCGATGTAATCCGTTCCCGACAGCGGCCGCACCCGGTAGAGGTGGATCACGCCGTGCCGCCGGTCGGGGCAGAGCAACTCCGGCCCCACCACCGCCGCGAAGACGAACATGATGATTGAGGCAATGCCATAGTAGTCGGCGTGGGACGGCAGGTTCATCCGTTCCGCGGCGTCCGGCGCCATGCGCGACGCCGCCCCGGCCACCAGGGCCATGATGAACGCGATGATCGCCAGGATCGCGATGAACAGCCACGGAAGAACCTTGGCGCGGCCCCCGCGCCCGAGCCCGAGCGCCGTCCGGATCCCGTCCTTGTAGAGCGCAAGGCGGGAGCGCCGGCGGCCTTCGCGCGGGCCCGTGTAATGCTGGTACCCGATGTCGAAGACGGTGCCCGTCATTTCCCCTCCCGCGCGAAGAGCTCGGTCAGCTCGCGCCGCCGCGGGGCCATCCGGCGGAGCGGCGCTCCCGACTCGACGAGCGCGTCCCGGACGTGGTCGTACACCGACTCGTCCGATCCCTCGATCGTCATCCCGCTGCCATCCGCCGTGACGAGCACCCCGCGCCGCTCCAGCGCTGCGGCCAGTGCATCGCGCTGGGCGTCCACCTCGATGAACACCGTCTCCGTCTCCTTCGTGAACTGCGCGACCTCGCCCGCGTGGACGAGATGGCCGCCCTGCAGGACGATGATCCGGTCGCAGGTGCGCTCCACGTCCGCCATGAGATGGGACGAGAAGAGCACGCTGATGCCGAACTCCCGGTGGGTCTTCCGGATCAGGTCGAGCATCTCCTCGCGGCCAGTCGGGTCGAGTCCCGCCGTCGGCTCGTCGAGGAAGACGAACGCCGGATCGTGCACCAGCGCCTGGCAGAGCTTGACCCGCTGCTTCATACCGGTCGAATACCCGCCGATGGCCCGATAGCGCTCCTCGAACAGGCCGGCGTGCCTCAGCGTATCGGCGGCGCGCGTCCTGGCGGCCGTGGGCGGAAGGCCGCTGGCCTCCGCCATGTGCGTCAGGAATTCCGCCGCGCTCACGGCACTCGGCAGACAATCGTGCTCCGGCATGTAGCCGATCCGGCCGCGCACGCGCGTGTTCGCGAACGCATCTTCGCCGAGTACCAGCGCCTTCCCCGAGCTCGGCCGCACCAGGCCGAGGATGATCTTGATGATCGTGCTCTTGCCCGCGCCGTTCTCGCCGAGCAGGCCGGTAATGCCGTCGGTGATCGCGAGCGTGACAGCGTCGAGGGCGACGATGTTCCGGTACCGCTTGGTGAGCCGATCGACGGCGACGAGCGGGGTGCCGGCCACGGGTCGCGTCATGTCGCGGCCGCCTTCGGCGCGGCAGGTGCCGCCGGATCCGGGCGGGCGCACGACTCGGCGTGACCCAGGGCGCATGCCTTCTGCCGCAACCGCGCCGCGACCTTCTCGTCGCGGAAGACGCCGGCGCCCTTGTCGTGCAGGTCGGCGAGGCGCGCGCAGGCGACGGCGATGTCGCCCTCGCAGACGTCGCGGTAGAGGTCGCCGGCGCGTTCGTAGTCCTGGGGGATGCCGCGCCCCGTCTCGTGAGAGATCGCGAGCTCCAGGCACCCCTCCGGCTCGTCCTCGTCGCACGCCTGCTCGAACAGCCTGGTGGCGAGGGAGTCGTTTCGGCTCACGCCCGTTCCCGCAGCGTGCAGGCGCCCGAGCCCCACGCAGCCGAGTGGCACCGAGTCCCCGCATGCCCGGTCGAAGAGGGCCGCCGCGCGCACCGCGTCATGTGGAACGCCATCGCCGGAGGCGTGCAGCGTGCCGAGATGGGCGCAAGCCGTCGTCTGCCCACCATCGCAGGCAGTCCGGAAAAGCCCCGCGGCGCGCACCACGTCAGTGCCGACGCCGGCGCCTTCCTTATACAGCACGCCAAGCGAGGTGCAGCCGTCCATTGCCTGCCGGTCGCAGGCCTCGCGGAAGAGGGCCAGCGCTCGTGCCGAATCCGCCTCGACGTCGGCAAACCCGCGATGGAGCATGGCGCCCAGGCTGGCGCAGCTCTCGCCGACTCCCGCGGTGCAGGCACGTTCGAAGAGCGACGCGGCGCGCCCCTCGTCGCGCAGGACGTATTCGCCGTGCTGGATCCGGCGTCCGAGCGAGTCGCAGGCGACGGCGCTGCCGGCGTTGCATGCGGCGTCGAGTCGCTTCGCCACGGCGTGTTCCGGATGGCAGGCGGCGAGGCCGCCTCCCGCGGCCGCCATGAGGAGAACCAGGCGGGTGCGCGAGGACCAGCGGTCCTCGCGATCGATCGCTGAGTGCATGGGCTCGTGGGACGGGGTCGCCGCCGGAGCGGAGCGCTCCGGCGGCATGTTACAGATTGTTACGTGGGCGCGAGCGAGGAAGTTTCGGCTGGGT
>JBLNHD010000016.1:0-3758 GCA_050268825.1 Gemmatimonadota bacterium | reverse complement strand
TCAATAGGTGTTGTCACACATTCAAGGAGCAGGCCATGACCTCCGCCGTTCTCAGCCAAACCGCCGTCCGGTCGCCGCGCGCTGCAGCAGTGCGGATCGATGCCGGTCTTGCCGTCCTCCGCGCCATTCTCGGCACCATTTTCATCGCCCACGGCGCGCAGAAGGTGTTCGTGTACGGCCTCTCCGGCGTTGCCGGATCGTTCTCGCAGATGGGGATCCCGTTCGGTCAGGTGGCCGGCCCGGCGGTGGCACTCCTGGAACTGCTTGGCGGCGTGGCCCTCGTCCTCGGCCTCTTCACCCGCCTTACCGCCCTGGGCCTCGCGGCCGTCATGGTGGGCGCGATCTTCTTCGTCCATCTTCCGGCAGGCTTCTTCGCACCGAATGGGGTCGAGTTCCCGCTCGCGCTCATGGGTGGTTCCGTTGCCTTCGCGTTGATCGGGCCGGGTGCCTGGTCGCTCGACGCGGCGCGCCAGCGCTCGCGCCCCGACGGGCGCTGACTGCAAACGTTCATGACGGAGGTGACGACGATGGCGACTCACTACGGCATCGCACCCCCCGGGTACCGGCTTCCCGAGGAAACCCGCCTCGGGAAAGTCGTGCTGCAGGTGGCCGATCTCGGCCGCTCGCTCGAGTACTACGAACGTGTGGTCGGAGTCACGGTGCTCCACCGTGACGGCGAGCGGGCATCGCTCGGACCCTCCGCCGGCCCCGCGCTGCTCGAGCTGCGCGAACGGCAAGGCGCCCGCCCCGTGCCGCGGCGCGGTCTCCTCGGTCTGTATCACTTCGCGATCCTGCTGCCGGATCGCGGCGCGCTCGCCCGGTTTGTCCGGCACCTCGGAGCAATCGGAGAGCGAGCGGGGATGTCGGACCATCTCGTGAGCGAGGCGGTCTACCTGACGGATCCCGACGGCCTCGGGATCGAGGTGTACGCCGACCGCCCGCGCGAGTCCTGGCGAGCCGAGGAGCGGCAGCTCGTGATGGCGACGAATCCGCTCGACGTGCGGAGCCTCATGTCAGCGGCGGGAGACGAGCCCTGGGAGGGACTGCCGGCGGGCACGGTGATCGGCCACGTGCACCTCTTCGTCGGCGGCATCGACGCGGCCGCGCGGTTCTATCATGAGGGGCTCGGGCTCGACAAGATCGTCTGGAACTATCCCGGCGCGCTCTTCCTCGCGGCCGGCGGGTACCATCACCACCTCGGCACGAACACCTGGGCGGCGGGCGCTCCGCCTGCCGGGCCGGAGGATGCTCGTCTCCTCGAATGGGAAATCGTCGTTCCCGGCAGCGACGATGTCGAGCGCGCCCTCTCCAGCATCGAGACGCACGGCGGTACGGTAGAGGGTCGCGGCGGCGCCGGAGGGATCGCTCGCGATCCCTGGGGCACCGCGGTGCGGGTGCGGACGGCGGGCTGAGCTACGCCGCCCCGGGGGTACCTCCAGGGGCATCGTGGAGCCGCACCGGCGGTGACGAGACCTTCTTGAGCCGGAGGTTCAGCATTTCCACCGCCACCGAGAAGGCCATCGCGAAGTAGGTGTACCCCTTCGGAATGTGCTGCCCGAGACCTTCCGCCACGAGGTTGGTCCCGATGAGCACCAGGAACGCCAGGGCGAGCATCTTCACCGTGGGGTGACGGTCCACGAAGCCGGCGATCTTCTCCGCCGCCATCAGCATGAAGCCGAGCGCCACGATGTTCGCGGCGACCATGATCGAGATCTGGTCCACCATGCCGACGGCGGTGATCACCGAGTCGAGCGAGAAGACGATGTCGATCACCATGATCTGCAGGATGACGGCCGTGAGCGACCTGGCCGGCCCCTTGAGCTCTCCCGCCTCTTCCTCGCCTTCCAGCTTCTCGTGAATCTCGTGCGTGGCCTTCGCGATGAGGAAGAGCCCGCCGAGAATGAGGATCAGGCTGCGTCCGCTGATCTCGATGCCCGCCACCTCGAAGAGCGGACGGGTGAGCCGGACGATCCACGCGATGCTGAAGAGCAGCCCGAGCCGCGAGACGAACGCGCCCGCCAGGCCGAGGCGGCGTGCCTTCGGGCGCTGGGCCTCGGGGAGGCGGCCGGCCAGGATCGAGATGAAGATGACGTTGTCGATGCCGAGGACGATCTCGAGCGCGGTCAGCGTGAGGAGGCCCATCCAGGCATTCGGGTCTGAGAACCAGTCCATGTTCCGCTCGAGTTAGTGGTCGCGTCGCGCCTTCCTGGCGGTCCGGAAGATAGAGCACCCCCCTATATTTCGCCCATGACATCCCACGCCGCCCCGCTGATCGTCGGCGCCGGAATCGCCGGCCTCTGGACGGCGTGGCGGCTCGCGGTCGAGGGGCGCGGATCGGTGGTTCTCACCAAGTGCGCCCTGTCCGACAGCGCGAGCGCCTGGGCGCAGGGCGGCATCGCGGTGGCGCTCGCCCCCGGAGACAGCCCGGCGTCGCATGCCGCGGATACGCTGGCCGCCGGCCGCGGCCTTTCCGATCCCGAGGCGGTCCACGTCCTCACCACCGAGGGGCCGGATCGGATCCGCGAGCTCCTCGCGCTCGGTGCCCGGTTCGATCTCGGGCCGGACGGCCGGCTTCGCTTCGGCCTGGAGGCCGCGCACACCCGCCCCCGGATCATTCATGCCGGCGGCGACCGCACGGGGGCCGTCCTCGTGAGCACGCTCGTCGAGATCATCCGCGCGGATCCCGCCGTCGAGATCGTGGAGTACGCGGAGGTCCGCGAGCTGCTCGAGCTCGACGGGCGTGTGGCCGGCGTCAGGATCGTGCGGGCGGATGGCCGCGTCGAGGAGCGGTGGGGACCCGCGGTGGTGCTCGCGACCGGCGGGGTGGGCCAGCTGTTCGAGACCACCACCAATCCGCTCGTCGCCACGGGGGATGGCTGGGCGCTCGCATATCACGTCGGCGCCGAGCTGCGGGATCTCGAGTTCCTGCAGTTCCATCCCACCGCGCTGCGACTGCCGGGCGTGAATCCGGCGCCGCTCATCTCGGAGGCCGTCCGCGGCGCCGGCGCGGTCCTGGTGGACGCGAAGGGCCGCCGCTTCATGGTCGACGTGGACGCCCGCGCCGAGCTGGCCCCGCGCGACGTCGTGGCCCGCGCGGTGGCGGCCCAGGGCAGTGCCTATCTCGACGCGCGCGAGGTTCCCGATTTTGCCGCCACGTTCCCCGGGATCACGGCGATGCTCTCCCGCTACGGGCTCGACGCGACGCGCGATCTCCTGCCGGTGGCGCCCGCGCTTCATTACGCGATGGGCGGGATCAGCACGGACCTCGACGGCCGCACCACCCGGACCGGGCTCTGGGCTGCGGGCGAGGTCGCGTCCACCGGGGTGCACGGGGCCAATCGGCTTGCGTCGAACTCCCTGCTCGAAGGACTGGTGTTCGCCGACCGCGTGGCGCGGGAGATTCTGACCGAGCCCGCGGTCACGGCGGACGAATCGGGGGATCCGGCGCCGCCGGACGACCGCGAGCCCGACCGCGCCGCGGAGCCGGTCCGCGCCGAGATGCGGCGCATCATGTCCGAGCACGTCGGCGTGGTCCGCAGCGAGGCGTCGCTGGACACTGCGGAGCGGGAGCTGCTCCGGCTCAAGTCGGCGACGCCGAGGCAGGCGTGGCGCACGGCCAACCAGCTCCTCGTTGCGCGACTCATCACACGGGCGGCGCTCGAGCGCCGCGAAACCCGTGGCGGCCATGCGCGCACCGATTATCCCGAGCCGCTTCCGACCGCAGAAGGCGCCTGATGACGCTCGCCCTTCCCGTGATC
>JBLNHD010000015.1:0-3115 GCA_050268825.1 Gemmatimonadota bacterium | reverse complement strand
CCTCGACCGGCTGGCGACAGACCAGGACCAGCGACGATTCCCCTGGAAGATCGTCGCCGCGGCCGTCGTCGTGCTGCTGATTGGAGGATTCGCCGGACGCGATTACCTGCTCGGACGCACGGGATCGGCGCCGCCGCCGACCGAACCTGCCGCACCCGCAAAACCGGTCGCGGCGCCGACCGTCGGCACGCTCGACATCAAGAGGGGTGAAGAAGACGACTCGCACCTCGTCGAGCAGTCCGTCAGGTGGGCCGGTGAGAAGGTCCTCGCGACCGTCGATGTCCAGGTGCGCCACGCGGCGGACACCCAGCCGCGCGAATGCCTTGCGGTAGTCCTTCCAGACGTCCTCCGGCTCGTCGCTCGCCACCGTGCAGACGAGGAGCTGCCCCCCGTTCGCCTGTTTCGCCACTTCCTGCAGGATGATGGACTCCGCCTCCTTCTGCTCGTGCCCACCGATGACCATGAGCCGCCCGCGCGTGGGTGTCCGTCCCTCCGATGGCGCGGTGATGGCCGCCTTCCTGATGGAATCCCTGGCTTTCGACCCCATGCGGCTCCGGCCTCCGGTTGCTTTCATCCATCGGGTGCCCGTCCCTGTCGTGCGCCGTCCCGGAGCAGCGACTTCCCCTGTGCGGTCCGGTATCGCAACTGCCGAGTTCACGATCCCCTGCCGCCCCCTGTGCGAGCTGGTCGTGCAGGAGGCACTGGGCGCCATCGGTCCATCGGATGAGAGTGGGGCTGCCCCGCGAACAGGCTCCACAGCGCCCCCGATCGCGGAGCAATGGTGCCACCCGGTACGAGGTGCCGCAGTGACGCAGCACCCATCCGGATTCAGCGGAGGACCGGATCGGCGGGTGACGAACGGGAAGTGGATCGGAGGAGCGCGTCGAGTCGCTCGGCGATTTCCCACTGGCGCCGGCCGAGGTCGCGGAGGAGCGATCGGCGGCCGCGGAGCAGGAACCAGCGCCGTGCGTCGAGCCACGCGGCTCGCCAATGCTCCCGGATCCAGAGCCCGGCCAAGCCGAGCGCCGGCACCCCCACGGCCACGAGCGCCGCCGTGGGGCCATCGATCCAGATCGCGGCAGCCGTCACCAGCAGTGCGAGCCAGAGCGCATAGATCACGATGCCGCCGGCGAGTCGATAGGTGGCGCGGATGTCCCGCGAGCCGCCGAGGCGATCGGTCACGAGGCCGGTGAATCGATAGGGGGGCCACCACAGCACCCACCCGGCCAGGCCGGCGAGGATCACTGGAAAGAGCACGAGCGGGATCTTGCGCAGCGACCAGCGCAGGGCGTTCCGTGTCGAAAGATCGGTGTGCAGGTCGGCCGGCCGGAGTCCCAGCCGCTCGAGCGACCGGCAGTGCCGCAGGACCGAGACGACGAGGGGCGCCCACCGCGCGTCGGGGTCACGCCGGATCTCCCGCAGCAGCTCGCTCGCCACGCGAAGGCGCTCGATGCGTGCGGCCGCATCCTTCGGCGCTCCGCGCTCGGCGGTCCAGACCGCCTCCGCGCAGTCGACCAGGGGCGCATCCTCCCACGCCTCCAGATTGACGGTGACGTTCCGCAGGCCTCCCTCGATGCGCGACGTCAGCGTCCGGACTGCCTCCTGGTCGTCGGAGCCCCGGGACGCGAGATCGGCCCATTCAATCGGCTCGCCGACGATGATGTGGGCTTCCGAGCGGAACGACGGCTTGTCTCGCAGCACGATTCCGACCGGCACGATCGAAACCGGCTCGCCCGCTCCGCTGGCCGCGCCGAGGGCAATGCGCGCCGCCCCGGTCCTGAGCGGCGAGAGTCCCGGCGCATCATGGCTGATTCCTTCGGGGAAGAGCGCGATCGCCGCACCACCCCGCAGCGCCGATTCCGCCTCCCGCAGCGAATCCGCGTTGCGCTCCATCTGCGCCTGCTCGTCCTGCCGGCGGTGAACGGGAATGCTTCCTACTGCGCGAAAGAGCCAGCCGATGCGCCGATCCGCCACCAGGGGCGCCTTCGCGAGGAAGCGGACCGGGCGGCGCGCCGCCGCGCTCACGAGCAGCGGGTCGACGAGGCCGTTCGGATGGTTCGCGACGATGAGCAGCGGGCCCGGCGGAAGGCGCGCACCGGCAATCGTGGTGCGGTAATAGACACCGCCGGCCACGCGGGCAATGGGGCCGAGCCATGGAAGGAGCCACATGCCTCTACGATACCCCGAGCCCGCGCAGCCGGAAGTGGGGCCCTAGCCCTTCATGAGCTCGTCGAACGTGGCGCGGAGCGCGGCAATGCGCTCGGCCGGCGGCGCCTTGCCGAGCCGCTCCATCCCGCGCGCATCCGCATCGTACAGATCGGGGCGGAAGTGCACCTCGCCGTCGCGCGCGAACGCCGTGAGATAGAGGATGTACACCGGAATGGGCCGCTCGAGCATCACCTGGCGCTGCTCCTCGGCGTTCATCGCGGCCCTGATCCGGTCCGGGGTCCAGCCGTCCATGCCGGCAAGGACGTACTCCGCGAACTTGTCAGGATGCTCGAGCCGGATGCAACCGTGGCTCAGCGCGCGCCGGGTCCGCTGAAAGAGGTGGTCGCCGGGCGTGTCGTGCATGTAGATGTCGAAGCGGTTCGGGAAGAGGAACTTCACGAGCCCGAGCGCGTTCCGAGGACCCGGCTGGCCCTCGCGACCCAGCAGGAGTGCCTGCGGATGCTGGGCTGCCAGGGCAAGGGCAAGGTGCTCAAGCTGGCCGAGATCATCGCCGGCGTCGTGCTCGCGGGGGAGATCTCGCTGGCCAGCGCCATCTCCTCACACGACTGGGTTTCGAGTCACGAGAAGCTGGGGAGGAACAGGTGATGGGATGGGGGATGGGTGATGGGTGATTGGTGATTGGTGATTGGTGATTGGTGATTGGTGATTGGAAAGTAGTAAATGGTTAATGGTACACGTCGTTAGAGCACTGATCGCGACCCCAAATCTCCCAATCACTGATCACTAATCACTAATCACGTCCCGATGGCCCAGCGGCAGTTCCCGGCACAGCAGCGCGAGGCGGACGGGCGGGCGGCCGGCCGGCCGCTCGAGCCGGACCTCTTCGCGACGCCCCGCGAGATCGTCAGGGACGAAGAGCTGCTCGAGGACCTCGTGGAGTCGCACC
>JBLNHD010000014.1:0-5837 GCA_050268825.1 Gemmatimonadota bacterium | reverse complement strand
GGCAGTTCGACTTCTGGATCGGCGAGTGGGACGTCACCGTGCGCGGGCAGCCGGCCGGCACGAGCGTCATCACGGCGCACGAGAAGGGCTGCCTGATTCACGAGCAATGGACGGCTGCCCGGGGCGGGACCGGACAGAGCATCAACTTCTACGATCGGGTCGACGGGAAGTGGCATCAGGTCTGGGTCGCGAGCAACGGGTCGGTGCTGCGGTTCAGCGGCGGACTCGAGCATGGATCGCTCGCGTACACTTCGGAAGCGAAGCGCCCGGACGGAACGAAGGTCCTGCACCGGCTCGTGTTCACGCCCAACGACGACGGCACCGTCCGCCAGCACTGGACCAGCTCGACCGACGACGGCGGGACGTGGACGGACGCCTTCGACGGCCTCTACCGGCGGCGCGCGACGGGGGGCACCGGAGCGCGATAACCCGTTCAGGAGCGTGCGATTCGGACTCCCGGCGGGCCTTGGAAACGCAAGTCCGCCGCCCTATATTCCCGGCCCTTCGGCCAGGTAGCTCAGTTGGTAGAGCAGCGGACTGAAAATCCGCGTGTCGGGGGTTCGATTCCCTCTCTGGCCATCCGTGACCTACCGATCCTCCACGACGGCGGCTCCGCACAGGGCCGCCGTCGTGTTGCTGCCCCTGGCCGCGCCGGCGCGCCTAGATTGCGCTGGACCGTCGCCCGGAGTGTCACATGTGGAAACGCGCCGCCGCCACCTGGCAACGCCTCACCGGCAGCCTCTGGTTCATTCCCGCCCTCATGACGGTGGCCGCGGCGCTGCTCGCCGTGGGGCTCATCGAGGCGGAGGCGCTCGTCCAGGACGAGGCGCTCCAGCATTTTCCCCGGCTCTTCGGCGCCGGGGCGGAAAGCTCGCGCAGCATGCTGGCGGCCATCGCCGGATCGATGATCACGGTCGCCGGCGTCACCTTCTCGATCACGGTGGTGGCGGTCTCCCAGGCCTCCAGCCAGTACACACCTCGCATTCTCCGGAACTTCATGCGCGACCGCGCGAGCCAGATCGTCCTGGGCGTGTTCGTCGGCATCTTCGTGTACTGCCTCATCGTCGCCCGCACCATCCGCGGGGACGAGGAGCTGCGCTTCATACCATCCCTCGCCGTCCTCGGGGCATTTCTCCTGGCCGTCGTCGCGATGGGGTTCCTCGTCTACTTCATCCACCATATCGCCGGCACGCTCGAAGCAGGGAGCATCCTCGCCCGCGTGAGTCGCGAGACGGTCGGCGCCGTGGATCGGCTCTTTCCCGACGAGCTGGGCGTCCCGGCAGAGCACGAGCCTCCCGACGAGGTGCCGCGCGTATGGGCGACGGTGCCATCGGCGGGGACGGGGTACATCCAGAGCATCGACGCGGAGAGGATGCTCCGCGTCGCGGAGCGGTACGGCACCGTGATCCGCATGGAGCGCGGCATCGGGGACTTCGTCGTGCGCGACACCGTGATCGCATCGGTCGCCGCGCCGTCGGCCGGGGACGATCTCGCGGACGCAGTCAACGGCGTCTACACCCTGAGCCCGTACCGGAGCGTCTTCCAGGATGCGGAGTTCGGCATCCGCCAGATGGTGGACATCGCGCTCAAGGCACTGTCGCCGGGGGTGAACGACTCGACCACGGCGGTGACGAGCGTGGATCACATCGGCGCGGTGCTCGTGCGGCTCGCTGGGCGGAGGATCGAGCCGCCGCACCGCCTCGACGACCACGGAAGACTGCGCGTCGTCGCGATCGGCCCGTCGTTCGAGAGCCTGCTCGGGGCGGCACTCGACGAGATCCGGCAGAACGCGGCGGGGAACGCGAGCGTGCTCGCGCGGCTGCTGCGCACCCTCGCCGAAGTGACGGCGTGCACCTCCGACCCGGCGCGGCGCACCCTGCTCCTGCGGCATGGCGAGCGCGTGCTGCGCGCAGCTGAGAAGGGCATAGCCATGGAAGAGGATCGCCAGGAGGTGCGTGCCCGCTTCCGCACGCTCGCGGCCGCACCGCACCGCCTCGGCGTTCCAGCCGTGCTCGCACACCCTGAGCCCCTCGCACCGTGAATGCCAGCCCGAAAGCCCGCCCGGGCGACCGCGATCCCCATCCGGTAACCCGCGGGTACCGCACCCGGATCAGGATCTTCCACGCCGTGGTCACGACGCTCGCCACGCTCGGCGGCGCGGTCATGGGCTTCATGGTGATGCTCGCAATCGTCGTCGCGAAGGCCGCGGCCGGCTACTTCATCTTCGGCCTGGAGGATCTGCTCGCGCTCCGGTGGGAGGTCGTCCCGGTCCTGGCCGGAGCGATCGGCGGATTCCGTCTCGGACGCCGGCGCCCGCACTCCGTCGGATGGGCCACCGTGTGCGGCGTCGGCGGGCTCATCCTGGGCGTCGCCATCGGCTCGATGCTCGGGTGGGAGCTGGCGGGCGATTCGACCGGACGCTGGGCGGGCGGCATCATCGGCGCCGCGGTCGGGCTGGTGGCGGGAAGCGTGGCGTCGCTGCGCATCCGGCGGGTTCCCCGCCATCCGCTGATCACCGCCGCCGCGTCGGTCATCGCCTTCCTCGGCGCCGTCTCCTTCGCGCTCTTCGGCGCCACCAACTTCCTCGACATCGATCCGCTCGAGTTCGGCGAGTCCGCCGGCATACCGGTTCCCGAGCCGGCGGCCGTCGATGCCGTGGTCTTCCTCCTCGGCGATGCCGGTGCCGCGGTGCAGGGGAAGTCGCCGCTGCTCGAGGCGATGCAGGCCGACGTCGAACGCTGGTCCGCAGCGCTCGGACGCGATTCCGCCGTGTCCGTCGCCTATCTCGGCGATCTCGTCTACCCGAGCGGAATCCACGATCGGGACCACCCGGACTTCCCGGCCGACTCCGCGCGCCTCTGGGCCCAGATCGGGCTCGTCGGCGGGCCGGCGGCGACGGAGCACGCCACGGTCGGACTCTTCGTGACCGGGAACCACGACTGGGGCAACACGAGTGGCGACGTGGGGCTCGACCGGATCGGGAATCTCGGCGAGCAGCTCGCGGCGGCGCGCCGCGCGGGGCACTTCGTCTCGCTCTTTCCGCCGGCCGGAGAGCCCGGGCCCGCCGTGCGAGACCTCCGCCGCAACGTCCGCATCGCCTTCTTCGATACGCACTGGTTCCTGCAGCAGCGGGAGGAAGGGCTGCGCCGGGACTTCTTCGACCGCCTCGAGGCGAGCCTGACCGGCGCCCGGGATCGCGAAGTGATCCTCGTATCGCACCATCCCTACTACTCCGCCGGGCCACACGGCGCCATCGTCCCCGGCTACCACACCTACGGCATCGCGTACGCGCTCAAGAAGGCGGGCGCGCTCGTGCAGGACCTGAACTCACCGGCGTATATCGAGCTGCTCGCCGGACTCCGCCGCACCTTCGAGGCCAGCCGGAAGCCGCCACTGGTCTACGCCGGCGGCCACGACCATTCGCTGCAGGTCCTCACGGGCGCGGGAGACTTCGATCCGCGCTTCGTGGTCGTAAGCGGGTCGGGGAGCAAGGTGTCGTCGATCCAGATGGGGCCGGGGCTCGTGTGGGGCGGCTCGCAGCCCGGCTACATGATGCTCGTCTTCCGCAAGGATGACGGCGTCGACCTCTTCGTCGTCGGCGGCGACAAGCAGTGGCTCAAGTGCGCCGGGCCCGACCCGGAGATTGCGCGGTGCATGGCGGAAGGCGCCAACGCCTTCGAGATCGTCTACTCGGCCTCCATGCTCGGCCCGTCGAAGCGGCCGCGCGAACTGACGCCCGTCTCGCTCGACACCGTCGCGCCAGGCACCCCGTGGTGGACCGATGAGGAACGCGGCGCGACGGTCGATTCGAGCGGCCGCACCGACGCCGAGCCGGCCCCCGTCGCGGTACCGACCCGCGTGCTGCTGCATGGAACCGACTCGGTCACGACCACCCCGGGACGGACCTACCCCGCCGGCCGCCTCCGCCGGCTCTTCGCCGGCGACCTCAACCGTCATCTGTGGCAGGTGCCCGTGCGCCTCCCGGTGCTCGACCTCGATTCGGTGGCCGGCGGCCTTCATCCGAGGGAGATCATCGGCGGGAAGCAGACCGTGGGGCTCCGGTTCATGGGGCGCGACGGCCTGGAGTACGATTTCCGCCCGGTGGTGAAGCAGGCGCTGATGCTGCCGGAACGACTGCGCGATGGCCCGATCGGCGACCTCTTCGAGGACCAGATGGCGGCCCAGCTCCCCTTCAGCGCCCTCGTCGTGGCGGAGCTCGAGGATGCACTCGAGATCACGGCGCCAAGGCCGGTGGCGGTCGTCATGCCGAACGATCCGCGCCTCGGGCAGTATCGCGCCATGTTCGCCGGGCGCGTGGGACTCTTCGCGGCGCATGCCGACGAACGCAGCGATGGGCGCCGCGGCTTCGCAGGGTATACCAGCATCGTCGGAAGCGAAGTGGCGTTCGACACCGTGCGGAAAGATCCGAACAGCACGTTCGACGGCAAGACCTTCCTGCGCATCCGCCTCGTCGATTTCCTGGTGGGCGACTGGGATCGGCATCAGGGCCAGTGGCGGTGGGGGCGCCGTGTGGTGGATGGTCGGACCACGTGGCGACCCATCCCGGAGGATCGCGACTGGGCCCTCAGCCACATCGACGGCCTCACCGCCCGCCTGGCGCGCGTGCTGTTCCCGAGCTACGTCGGCTTCTCGGAGCGGCTGCCGCCGGTGTCACGGCTCGCACGGTCGGGCCGCGAGGTGGATCGCGCCGTGCTGAGCCGGCTCGACCGCAGTGCGTTCATCTCGGCGGCGCGCGAGATTCAGGCGGCGCTCTCGGATTCGGTCATCGACGCCGCGGTGCGGCGGCTGCCGCCGCCATACGTTGCGCTCGAGGGCGAGCGGCTCGGCGCCGGCATCCGGGCGCGGCGACTCCAGCTCGTCGAGTACGCGGAACAATTCTATCGCTCCCTTGCGCGGGAGCTCGACGTCCATGCCTACCCCGATCGGCAGGACGTCGTGGAGTTCACGCAGCTCACCCCGGAGCGCGCGCGGCTGCGCATCCGGAGCGGCGGCGCGGACGAGCCCGTTGCCTTCGAGCGTGTGATCGACGCGCGCGACACGCGGGTCGTACGCCTCTTCGTCGATCCGCAGCAGGATCGGGTTCTCGGGAACGCCGAGCTGCCGTTCGACGTGGACCTCGTGGACGAGCGCCCGGAGTAGCGCGTCGGGCTGCCTCGAGCGGGATCTTACCAGGCTCCCGATCCAGCGTCAGATTGATCCGGTGCCCGGGTCGCATGCACTCCGTCGAAAGGAGACCATGCCGCGTCCCTGCCGGTTCCTCCCCGCCGCTCCGCTCGTCCTTGCCGCGTGCACGGCCGCGCCCGTCGCGACCCCTCCGCCGCCGCCGGCGCTCTCCCCGAACGAAACCATCTCGATCCGGGTCTCCGAAGGAACGGCGCTCGCCTTCGACGTGGCGCGGGATGGGCGCGTCGTCTTCGACCTGCTCGGCCAGCTGTGGGAATTCGACGGCCGGGGCGGGCCCGCACGCGCGCTCACGGACGCCGTGCGGGATACCGCCGAGGATCTCGATCCGGCGTACGCACCGGACGGTGCGCGCATCGTCTTCCGTGCCGAGCGGCGTGGACGCACCGGCCTCTGGATGCTGGAGCGCGATGGGGGCGCGCCGCGCCAGTTGACGCAGCTCTCGAATCCCGACGGTTTCGACGGCAGCGCCGCGTGGTCCCCCGATGGGCGCACGGTGGTGTTCTCGCGCGTGGCGCCGGTGGGAGAGGGGAGCGCGGAGTGGGCGAGCACCATCGAGCTGCTCGACCCCGAGGGGCCGACCTCGCGCACCCTCCGCATCGAGTGGTCGCCGGCATAGCGTTTCGAGATGTTAC
>JBLNHD010000013.1:0-13145 GCA_050268825.1 Gemmatimonadota bacterium | reverse complement strand
GGCGGCGGCAGCGGCGCGTCCGCCAGCACCCCGCGGCCGGACTTCCCGAGCACCGTGCCCGATCGCCTGCCGAGCATCGCCGAGCTCGAGCGGATGGACGCGGACGAGCTGGACGAACTGTTCGGCCTGAAATCGAAGTTCGACATTCCGCCCGCCGCCCGCCGCGCCCTGTCGCAGGTCGGCGTGCTCGGCGTCCAGGACGGGGGATTTTCCTCCGGCTCTACGACCACATGAAGGTGAAGGAGTACATCACCAGCGCGTGGTACGAGTACGACGGCGGCGACGGGGTCGGCCTGCACCCGTACGAGGGAGAGACGAAGCCGAAATACACCGGCCCGCCCGCGCCCTGGGAATACCTCCAGGGCCTCGACAAGTACACCTGGATGAAGGCGCCCCGCTACGACGGGCGGCCGATGCAGGTGGGCCCGCTCTCGCGGATGCTCGTCGCCTACGCCAGCGGACACCCCGACGTCCAGGCAGTGGTCACGGAGGTGCTCGGCAAGCTCGGCGTCGGTCCCGAAGCGCTCTTTTCGACGCTCGGCCGCACCGCGGCCCGCGGCATGGAGACGCTGCTGCTGGCGCGGCGCATGAACGTCTGGTACGACCAGCTCGTTGCCCGGATCCGGGGCGGCGACACGGCCACGTTCGACAAGTCGAAGTGGGATCCGTCCACCTGGCCGCCCCAGGCGGACGGGTACGGCTATCTCGATGCCCCGCGCGGAGCGCTCGGGCACTGGGTGCAGATCCGCGACGGGAAGATCAGCCGGTATCAATGCGTCGTGCCCAGCACCTGGAACTGCTCGCCGCGCGACGCCGAAGGGCAGATGGGGCCGTACGAGGCGTCACTGGTGGACAACCATCCGCTCGTGCGGCCGGAGCAACCGCTCGAGATCCTGCGCACGATCCACTCGTTCGACCCCTGCATGGCGTGCGGCGTGCACGTCCTCGATGCGACCGGCGCCCCGATCGTCGAGGTCGCGGTCCAATGAGCACCACGACGGCGCCGGTCGAGCATCTTCCGCGGACCGGCAACTACCGGTGGGTCCAGCTCTGGGGCGTGCCCCTCCGTGTGATGCACTGGGCGGCCGCGATCTCGATCGTCCTGCTCGCCGTGACCGGGCTGTACATCGGCAAGCCGTACTTCATGACGAGCGGCGAGGCGAGCTCGCACTTCCTCATGGGATGGATGCGCCTCCTGCATTTCATCGCCGCCGGCGTCCTCGTGATGACGGCGATCGTCCGGATCTACTGGCTCTTCGCCGGGAACCGCTACGAGCGCTGGACCGCTCTCATCCCGTGGCATCCCCGCGACATCCGGAATCTCTTCCGGCAGGCACGAGCCTACCTCCTCGTGCGGCCGGAAGAGGCGCCCCCGTACCTCGGGCACAACCCGCTCCAGCAGCTCAGCTACACGGCACTCTACGCGGTGGCACTGGTGCAGGTCGTCACCGGCTTCGCGCTGTACGGCCAGTACGATTCGACGAGCATCTTCTTCCGCCTGCTCAACTGGATCGGCCCGCTGCTCGGCGGCATGCCGAATGTCCGGTTCCTGCATCACGTGCTCACCTGGGTGTTCGTCATCTACATCCCGATCCACGTGTACATGTCCATCCGGGCCGACGTCCTGGACCGCAACAGCACCATCTCCTCGATCGTGGCCGGCGGCCGGATGGTGCGCGCCGACGAGGTCTTCGAGGATGACTGAGCGCCGCGTCGGGACCTACGTGGTCGGCCTGGGGAATCCGCTGATGCGCGACGACGGCATCGGCCTGGCCGCGCTCGAGCGGCTTGCCCGCCGGGCGGACGTCCCTGCCGCCATCACGCTGGTGGACGGCGGCACCTGGGGGATGAACCTCCTCCCGCTCATCGAGTCGGCCCGGGCGGTGCTCTTTCTCGATGCCATCCGGCTCGGCGCGGAGCCGGGAACCGTCCACGAGCTCGACAGCGAGGCGGTGCCGCGGCGCCTCGCGCACAAGCTCTCGCCACATCAGATCGACCTCGGCGAAGTGCTCGCGATCGCGATGCTGCGAGGACGCCTTCCGCCGCGGCTGCTCGCGCTCGGCATCGAACCGGCGGAAGTCGACATGGGCACGGGGCTCAGCCCCCGCGTGGATGCGGCCATGCCGGCGCTGATCTCGCGGATCGCCGAGCGACTGGAGCAGATCGCGACGTCGGACCGGGAGGACCTTCCGGCGTGCACGAGCTGAGCCTGGCCCTGGAGGTTTGCCGGATCGCGGAGGCGCATCTCGGGGGCACGGACGCCCGCCGGCTCCGCCGGGTCGGCATCGAAGTGGGCCAGGAGGCAAACATCGAGGTGGGGAACTTCGAGTTCTGCCTCGAAGCGCTGCTCGGCGCACCGCCGTTCGCCGGGGCGGCCCCGGCCATCACCCGGTGCCCGGGGGTGGACCTCCGGCTCGCATTCATGGAGGTGGACGATGGCGGTCCGGACGATTGACGTTCGCGAGCGGGTCATGGCACGCAACGACGAGTTCGCCGCCGACGTGCGACAGCAGCTCGCCGCCGCCGGCGTTCCGGCGCTCAACCTGGTCTCCTCCCCCGGTTCCGGAAAGACCACGCTCCTCGAGCGTACGCTCGATGCGCTCGGACGCGAGCTCAGGATCAGCATCGTGACCGGCGACGTGCAGACGCAGAACGACGCCGACCGGCTCGCGGTGCGGACGACCAGACTCGTCCAGGCAGTGGTGACCGGCGGCGCCTGCCATCTCGATGCCCGCCAGGTTCAGGAGGCACTCGCCGCGCTCGATCTCGACGATACCGATCTCCTCTTCATCGAGAACGTGGGGAACCTCGTCTGTCCGGCCGGGTGGGATCTCGGCGAAAGCGCCAAGGTGGTCCTCTTCTCGGTGACCGAAGGCGAGGACAAGCCGCTCAAGTATCCCGCGATGTTCCGGAACTCGACCACGGCCGTCCTGACCAAGATCGACCTCCTCCCGCACGTCCCGTTCGACATGGACCGCGCCCTCGCGGCCGCGCGCAGCATCAATCCCGACCTGGAGATCTTCCTCGTCTCGGCCCTCACCGGCGAGGGACTCGATGCGTGGCTCGATTTCCTCCGTGCCCGGGCCCGGCAGGTCGCGGCGCCGTGACCACCGCCCCCGCCGTCGCGGCAACGCGCCGGATCCGCGTGACCGGCGTGGTTCAGGGCGTCGGCTTCCGCCCCTTCGTCCACCGCCTTGCCACGCGGCATGGACTCGGCGGCTGGGTGAGGAACGCAGGAGGCGAGGTCGAGATCGCCGTGGCGGGACCGGAGGCGGCCGTGGCGGCGTTCATCGGCGCCATTGCCCGGGAAGCGCCGCCGCTCGCGCGCATCGAGGCCGTGCAGGTCGAGTCGTCGAGCGATGAGGCCGCGGATGATTTCGTCATCGCGCCGAGCCGGGACCCGGCCGGCATGCGGGAGCCCGTCTCCCCCGACGTGGCACTCTGCGCGGCCTGCGAGGCGGAGCTGCGGGACCCGTCCGACCGCCGGTACCGGTACCCGTTCATCACCTGCACCGACTGCGGGCCACGCTTCACGGTCATCGAAGCCATGCCGTACGATCGGGTCCGCACCAGCATGCGCGCGTTTACCCCGTGTGCCGACTGCGCACGCGAATACACCTCTCCATCGGACCGGCGCTTCCACTCCGAGACGAACAGCTGCCCGGCCTGCGGGCCGCGTCTCTGGTTCGAAATGGGCGATCGGAGAGTGCCAGGCGCCGACGCGGCGCTCCGCGCCGCGGCCACGGTGCTCCGCCAGGGAGGGATCGTGGCGCTCCGCGGACTCGGGGGATTCCACCTGGCAGTGGATGCGACCTCGGATGGCGCGGTCGGCCGCCTCCGCGCGCGCAAGCGCCGGGACGCGAAGCCGCTTGCCGTCATGTGCCGGAGCGTGGCCGACGCCGCCGCGTGCGTCGAGCTGACCGACGACGCCCTCGTGCTGCTGCAGTCCCCGGTACGGCCGATCCTGATCCTGCCGGAGCGCGCGGCAAGCCGGCTGAGCCGGTGCATCGCGCCCGGCATCGGCTCGGTCGGCGTGATGCTCCCTTCGACACCCCTGCATCACCTCTTGCTCGACCTCGTCGGCGGGCCGCTCGTCATGACGAGCGGCAACCGCAGCGACGAGCCGATCGTGACGGACAACGCGGAGGCGCGCACGAGCCTCGGCGGCATCGCCGACGCGTTCCTCCTGCACGACCGGGAGGTCGTCTCGCGCTACGACGATTCGGTCATCCGCCCCCTGGCGCAGGGGAGGATCGTCATTCGGCGGGCACGGGGGCTCGCCCCGCTCCCGTTGCGGCTGCCGGTCGTGAGCCCCGCACCGCTGGTCGCGGTGGGCGCGGACCTCAAGAACACGCTCACCCTCGTGGACGGCTCGCGCGCCTATGTGAGCCAGCACATCGGCGACCTCGACAGCCTGGAAACGGTCACGCACTTCCGGGAAACCCTCCGGCGGTTCGAATCGCTCTTTCAGATCATGCCGGCCGCCGCGGTGCGAGACCTCCATCCGGGCTACCTGTCGACGCGGCTCGCGGCCGACCTCGAGCTGCCCCGGACCCTCGCCGTGCAGCATCACCATGCGCACATCGCGGCCGTGCTTGCCGAGCATGGCGAGCGAGGTCCCGTCGTCGGGCTCGCGTTCGACGGCACCGGCTATGGCGATGACGGCAACGTCTGGGGCGCGGAGATGCTGTTCGCGGACCTGCGCGGCTACCGGAGAGTGGCGCAGATGCGTTACGCCCCGATGCCGGGTGGGGACCTCGCCGCCCGCGAGCCCTGGCGCGCCGCGCTCGGCTACGCCTCGCTCGAGCCCGGCCTTGCCGCCGCGTTCGCGGACGCGTTCACCGCGGTGCCGGCCCCGGAGCTGGCGATGGCGCGCGCGCAGGTCGCGCGGCACCTCAACACACCGCTGGCCTCCTCGGTCGGCCGTCTCTTCGACGCGGCCGCCGCCGTGCTCGGCATCCGGCAGCGCAGCGGGTTCGAGGGGCAGGCGGCCATGGAACTGGAGGCGCTCGCCGGCCGGCGGCGGGGTGTGGCACGGGCGATCCCGATCCGCGAAACGGGCGACATCTGGCAGCTCGATCCCGTTCCCCTGCTCGGCGAGCTCGGAGAAAGGCGCCGGTCCGGCGCCGACGCGGCGGATCTCGCGGCGGATTTCCACGCCAGTCTCGTCGCCGCGGCCGTGCGGCTCGCGGTGAAGGGCTGCGAACGGTGCGGCGCGGCCACGGTGGCGCTGGGCGGCGGCGTCTTCCAGAACGCGCGCCTGGCCACCGGGATCCCGGACGGCCTGGCGGCTCTCGGGCTGCGCGTCCTCCTGCCGCGCGAGCTCGGACCGAACGATGGCGCGGTGAGCTTCGGCCAGGCGGCGGTCGCTGCAGCGCAGCTCGCCGGCGCTGATTCCATCTTCTCCAACTGAGGACACGCTCATGTGCCTTGGCATCCCCGGGCGAGTCGTCGAGGTCCACGACGACCGCGGACTGGCGATGGGGGTCGTGGACTTCGGCGGCGTGCGGCGTGAGGTCTGTCTCGCCTACATCGCCGACCAGGTCCGTCCCGGCGATTACGCGCTCGTGCACGTCGGCTTCGCCATCTCTCGCATCGACGAGGCGGAGGCGCGGCGCACCTTCGAAGCCCTGCGGGAAATGAGCCAGCTCGATGAGCTCGACTGGCTCCGCGAAGTCGCCGATCAGGAGCTGGCCGAACTCGAACAGCGAGCGCTCCCGTGAAATACCTCGACGAGTATCGCGACGGCGCCATTGCGCGCGCGCTCGCCGCGCAGATCCGGCGCACCGCGACACGCCGGTGGGTGCTGATGGAAGTCTGCGGCGGCCAGACCCATACCATCGTGCGGCAGGGACTCGACGAGCTGCTCGGGGACGCGGTGGAGATGATCCACGGCCCGGGCTGCCCCGTCTGCGTGACACCGCTGGAGCAGATCGACAAGGCGCTCGAGCTCGCCGCGCGCTCCGACGTCATCTTCACGTCGTTCGGCGACATGCTCCGCGTGCCGGGAAGCGACTGCGACCTCCTCCAGGTGCGCGCGCGCGGCGGCACCGTGCGGATCGTCTACTCGCCCCTCGATGCCCTGGCGCTCGCGGTGCGGAACCCGGACAAGGAGGTCGTCTTCTTTGCGGTGGGATTCGAAACCACTGCCCCGGCCAACGCGATGGCCGTCTGGCGCGCGCGCGAGCTCGGCGTCCGCAACTTCAGCGTGCTGGTCTCCCACGTCACCGTTCCGCCGGCGATGATCGCGCTGCTCAGCGATCCGGACAACCGCGTCCAGGCGTTCCTGGCGGCCGGCCATGTCTGCACCGTCATGGGGTGGACGGAGTACGAGCCGATCGCCGCGGGGTTCCGCGTGCCGATCATCGTCACCGGCTTCGAGCCGCTCGACATCCTCGAAGGGATCCATCTCGCCGTCCGCCAGCTCGAGGAGGGCCGGCACGAGGTGGAGAACCAGTATGCGCGGGCCGTCACGCGGGAGGGCACCGTGCCGGCCCGCACGCTCGTCGAGCAGGTCTTCGAGCTGGCCGACCGGAAGTGGCGCGGCATCGGCGAGATCCCGGCCAGCGGCCTCGCCCTGCGGGAGGAGTTCGCAGCCTTCGACGCCGAGCGGCGTTTCGCGCTCGGGACGACGTCCGTCGCGGAGCCGCCGGAGTGCCGCGCCGGAGCAGTGCTCCGTGGGCAGCTCAAGCCGCACCAGTGCCCCGCCTTCGGGCGGAACTGCACGCCGGAGCACCCGCTCGGCGCCCCGATGGTTTCCTCCGAAGGTGCGTGCGCGGCGTACTACAACTATGGGCGGTTCCGCGGCGCGGAGCCGGTGGAGGTCACATGACGACCACGGCACGGATGGCGGCCGGCATCGCCTGCCCCGCCCCGGCGCAGCCGACCGGGCGCGTGCAGCTGGGTCACGGCTCGGGAGGCAAGCTGAGCGCGGCGCTCCTGCGGGAGCGGTTCCTTCCGCAGCTCTCGAATCCCGCGCTCCGCCAGCTCGGCGACGCCGCCGTCGTGCGGGTGTACGACGGCGACATCGCCCTGTCGACGGACACGTTTGTCGTGAGCCCGATCGAGTTCCCCGGCGGGGACATCGGATCGCTCGCCGTCCATGGGACGCTGAACGACATCGCGATGATGGGGGCGGAGCCGAAGTATCTCTCGGCGGGCTTCGTGATCGAGGAGGGCTTCGAGCTCGACGTGCTCGACCGGGTGGTCGCCTCGATGGCGGAGGCAGCCCGCGCGGCCGGCGTCCCGCTCGTCGCGGGAGACACCAAGGTGGTCGAGCGGGGCAAGGCGGACCGGATCTACATCAACACCACGGGCATCGGCACCCTGGAGGGAACCTGCCGGCCGGCGCCGCATCGAGCCGAAGCCGGCGACGCCGTGCTCGTGAGCGGCGAGATCGGACGCCACGGCATGGCGATCATGGCGGCCCGTGAAGGCCTCGGCTTCGACGCGGAGATCGAAAGCGATTCGGCGGCCCTCTATCCGCTCGTCGCGCGGCTCGCCGGCCGGTTCGGCGCGCACGTGCACGTGCTGCGGGACCCGACCCGCGGCGGGGTCGCGAGTGCGCTCAACGAGATTGCCGCGGCATCGAGACGAGGCGTGGTCCTCGACGAGGAGACCCTCCCGGTTCCGGGACCCGTCGCGGCGGCCTGTGCCGTGCTGGGCCTCGACCCGCTGTACGTGGCGAACGAGGGAATCATGCTCGCGGTCCTGCCCGAGCGATTCGCCGCCGATGCGGTCGCCGCACTTCGTGCGCTGCCGCTCGGGGCGCACGCGCGGCGCATCGGCCATGTGGTGGACGATCACCCGGGCATGGTGGTGATGCGAACCGCGATGGGCGGCACGCGCGTCGTCGACCTGCTTCCCGGCGACCAGCTTCCGCGGATCTGCTGACGCGATGACGCTCGTGCCGGCACTCCTGCTCGGGGTCGTGCTCGGGATGCGGCACGCGACCGATGCGGACCACGTCGCCGCCGTCACCACGATCGTCGCGCGGCGCCGCAGCATCGGCGGGGCGCTGCAGGTCGGCGCGCTGTGGGGCGCCGGCCATACGCTCGCGATTCTCGTGGCCGGCGGCGCGATCATCGGCACCGGCGCGGCGATGCCGCCCCGGCTCGAGCTGGCGCTCGAGTGCGCGGTCGCGCTGATGCTGGTCGGACTCGGCGCCTGGAACCTCGCGGGCGGCGCACACAGCGAATCGGCCGGCAGCTCGGCGGGACGGCCGCTGCTGATCGGCATCATGCATGGGCTTGCCGGATCGGCCGCCGTCGCGCTGCTGGTCGTCACCACGATGCCCGATCCTCGATGGTCCGTCGGCTATCTGCTGCTGTTCGGGCTCGGCACCGTCGGGGGAATGATGGGCGTGACGGCTGTCGTCGCGGCCCCGATGGCGCTGTCGGGGCATCGGCTCGAGCGGTTCGCCGGGCACATCCGGGTCGCGTCGGGCACCCTCAGCATTGCCGTGGGCCTCGGACTCGCCGCCCGGCTGGCCATCGCGAGCGGTCTCCTTTCATCCCATCCAGGCTGACTTCACTTCGACGGGAGAGCACGGTCATGGCGCTGCAGCGAGGCATCTACATCGTTCCCACCGACCGGTGGTACATCGAGCGAACGGTCTGGCTCATCGCGGGCGTCGTGCTGCTCACGGCCACATCGCTGGCAATCTTCGCCGACCCGCGCTGGGTCCTCCTGGTCGTTGCGACGGCACTCGCGTCGATCGCCGTGTCGCTTACGGGATTCTGCCTCGTCGGCAACGCGCTCTACCGCGCCGGCTTCACGCCGATGCTCGGGCGTCCGGCCGCCACGAAGCCGCGCTGGTACTTCATGCAGACCGACCGCTGGTACCTGGAGCGCCGGATCTACCTCGCGGTGGGAATCAACCTCACGATCGCCTCGATCCTGTCGCTGGTGCACAGCCCCTGGTGGCTCGCCTTCACGGGATTCGTCGGCGCCGCCATGGTCTGGTTCGCGGCCACTGGGTTCTGCATCATGGCCAACGGGCTGTACTGGCTCGGCGCCGAACCACGCCTCGCGCCGCGCTGCGCGCCCCCCCACTCGCGGCTCGCCGTCCCACCCTCGGCGCCCACGACCTGAACCGGGAGGCCCATCGGACCGTTCGACGATGCCACTTGCGTGCAGGTCTATTCGTAACTATTCATGTTACATGTCTCGCAGCTCCCGCTTTTCCGTTGCCCTCCACGTGCTCTCGCACCTCGCCAGTGCCGAGGAGCCTCAGACCTCGGAGCGGCTCGCCGCATGCGTCGGCACCAACCCTGTCGTCGTCCGGCGGACGCTCGCCGGCCTGCGCGAGGCCGGGCTGGTGGCGTCGAGGAGCGGGTTGGGCGGCGGGTGGGTGCTTGCCCGGGACCCCGCCCGGATCTCGCTGCGTGACGTGCATCAGGGTCTCGGTGAGCGCCTGCTGAGCAGGATCGACGTGACCGGCCCGGGAGTGCGCCGGGCGGCCCGCGGCGTCTGCCGCATCCAGCGCGCCGTGGCCGGTACGCTCGACGAGTTCGTGGAGGACGCGGAAGCCATGCTGGCGGAGCGACTGGGGCGGATTACTCTTGCGAGCCTGATCGGGCACGGCGGTGGCTCGCATCGCCATTCAACGCAGATGAGGTAAGACCATGGATCCCTTCGACGTGGTCGTAGCCGGCGGGAGCTTTGCCGGGCTCTCGGCAGCGATGCAGCTCGCGCGGGCCCGCCGGCGCGTGCTCGTCATCGATAATGGGACGCCACGGAACCGGTTCACTCCCGCCTCGCACGGTTTCCTCGGGCAGGATGGGCGCGCGCCCACCGACATTCTCCGGACCGCCCGGGAACAGGTTCTGGCGTATCCGGCGGCCGAGTTGCGGCCGGATGAGGCCGTGCGGGCAGCGGCGGGGCCAGCCGGATTCGAAGTGCAGCTCGCATCGGGCGGGGCCGTGCGCGCGCAGCGCCTCATACTCGCCACGGGCGTCGTCGATGAGCTGCCCGCGCTTCCGGGCCTCCGCGAGCGCTGGGGCCGGAGCGTCCTGCACTGCCCCTACTGTCACGGCTATGAAGTGGCCGGCGGCCGGCTCGGCATTCTCGCCATCGGCGAGGCGAGCCTCCACCAGGCGCTGCTCCTCCCTGACTGGAGCACCGACGTGATGCTCTTCACGAACGGCGCGGTCGAGCCGGACGACGAGCAGCGGCGGGCCCTGGCGGCGCGCGGCGTCCGCATCGAGGCGAGGCCGGTCGTGGAGATCATCGGTGAGGGGGAGCAGCTCGCCGGGGTGCGCGTGACCGACTCGGCCGGCGGCGCCGTCGTGCCGCTCGACGCCCTGTTCACGAGCTCGCGGACACGCATGGCGAGCCCGCTGGCCGAACAGCTCGGGTGCGCGTTCGAGGATGGGCCGTTCGGTCCGGTCGTTCGCACCGACGCCTGGAAGGAGACGACCGTGCGCGGCGTCTTCGCCGCCGGCGACATCGCGCGCGTGCCGCACAATGCCACATGGGCCTCAGCCGACGGCGTGACCGCGGGTATCGGTGCCCACAGATCCCTTGCCCTTCCCTGAAGGTTCCGTACAGGTGTGAAGGATCCTTCACGCGGACTTCCACGTAGCTTCGTCCCGACTCCGTAGGATCCGTCTTGCCCCACGGCGCCTCCCGCACGGCGGCAATCCCTCTGACGGAGTCGTGATCTCGATGGACTGGTTCGTCCGCGCCTTTCTTCGTGCCTCGCTCGCCTGGCTCGGCCTCGGCGTATCGCTCGGCGTCGCAATGGCCGTGTATCCTGCCTGGGTGGTCTATCGCCCAGCGCATCTGCACATGAACCTGCTCGGCTTCGTCACGATGATGATCTTCGGGGTGGCATTCCATGTCATCCCGCGTTTCACAGGGCGGCCGCTGCACAACGCGCGCCTCGCGGGACTTCAGTGGTGGATCTCGAATGCCGGTCTGG
Organism: Gemmatimonadota bacterium; assembly: GCA_050268825.1. Taxonomy (GTDB): domain Bacteria; phylum Gemmatimonadota; class Gemmatimonadetes; order Gemmatimonadales; family GWC2-71-9; genus CAMLLJ01. The sequence continues at coordinate 2,221 of JBLNHD010000013.1, read as the reverse complement.
CGCTCATGGTGGCGGGCTTTGCGCTGCGGGCGCACGGAGCCTCCGGAGCCACGCGCGTCCTCGGAACGGGCGGGGTGCTGGCTGCACTGGGGGCGTACGCGTTCATCTACAACATCTGGCGCACACTGGGCGGTGCCACGCCGCTTCCGGCCCGGTCGCGCGCCCCCGGGAAGCCCCTCCCGACGATGCCGTAGGCCATCGCATCTCGCCCGGTTCCTTGCAGGGACCGGGGCCCTCGACCCGCCCCGTTCAGAATCTCCGCACTGCAGAAACCTGCGCGCTGATACCCAAGTGACTGGCATGCGGCTTCGTAGGTCCGGAGGCACAGCGCCGATTCCTGCAGTCCGCGCGGTGGCCCGGGCGTTGCGCGCAGGGACGCATCGATCCATCCCTCCTGGAGGCACACATGATCCCTTCCCGCACTCTCGCGATGGCCGTTGCCACCACCCTTGCCCTCGGCGCCTGCAGTACCGAGGAGACTCCGCTGGACGAGTCGAACGCGGCAGCCCCCGCCTTCTCCCAGGCCGAAACGGGCAACGGCGCCCCGAGTGGCGCACATTTCACCCTCAACATCATCGGCATGAAGTACGACAAGAATGCCGAGATGGACGAGCTCGGCGGCCACGTCATCTTCGTGGACCTCGGGAGCCGGACCGGTGATGCCGTGACGACCAAGATCATGCTGTCCGAGGGAGACTTCGCGGTGCTCGACAAGAACGGCACCGACGGTCGCGCGGGCTTCCAGCTGCCCGCGCCCGCCGGCGGGACGGCGTACCAGGTGTACGCCCGTCCGCTCGGCACGCCGGGCGGCATGGCGAAGATCACCACCTGCGCCGAGGAAGTCGTGGTGGACGGCGTGCCAGTGGTCGACGAAGTCTGCTCGACGGAGAACGAGGTCTTCGTGCGTTCGGCCGGCAAGGGCAACAAGTTCGAGAACGTGACCCAGTCGCTCACCACGATCGTGATCGACGACGACGTGACGGCCACGTACGACGAAACCACGGCCTATGCGGCGTGCGGCGGCACCGACACGGACGGCGACGATGCGCCGATCCGCGTCGACCTCTTCAATGCGTGCCTCGAGAACTACTTCTGGAAGTACGACAACAACGGCCTGCGGATCCTGCAGGTTCGGTTCTACCCGGCGAGCTGAAGCCCGGATTGGAATGCGCGAGCCGCCCGGCGCACCTGGCTGGGCGGCTCACGCATTTGCGCGATCAGGGTCGTGCCGGGGGGCCACCTCACGCGGAAGGAACCTCCACGGCGCCACTCGGCCGCTTGCCGAGCGGCGTTTCCAGGCCCGCGCTCCCGCCGGTTTCGATCTCGCCGGACCGTGTCAGTGCCCGGCGGAAAAGGATCGCGCCCAGCGGCGTGTTCACGGCAATCACGGCGAGCAGAATCGTCCGCATGTCCCCGCCTGCCGCCGGATAGACTTCTCCTGCAACCGTCACGAGTCCGATCGCGACGCCCGCCTGCGACACCAGGCCAAGCCAGACCAGATTCCGCTCCTTCGCCGGCAGGCCGGCCCAGCGGCCACCGACCTGGGACCCGAGCCAGATCCCGGCCATACGCGCGATGGCGATCGGAAGGACGATGGGCCAGAGCCGCGCAAGTTCCGCAAGCTCGAGCTTGGCGCCCGCCAGCGCGAAGAAGATGACGAAGACAGGCGCTGCTGATCGCTCCATGGCGTGCCGCAACGCCCGGCCGGTACTCCCGTGCGAAATATTCTCGGTCACGAAGCCAGCGACGAGGAGGGTGAGGAGCGTTTCCACGTGCAGGAGCCGCGAAACTTCGAGGCCGAAGAACGTGACGAGGATGGCGAAGAGGAAGCGCTCGCCGCGAACGAAGCGGAGATACAGGGCCACGGCGCCGCCCAGGAGCCCACCGATCGGGAAGGCACCGCCGATCTCCCACATCGTGGCGCCAAAACTCCCGACGCCGCCGGTGCCGGAAGGGACCAGGGCGCGCGCGGCGGCGAGGGCTCCGCTGAACAGGAGGACGACCACGACATCCGCAAGCAGCACCACGCCAAGCGTTGTGCGCGCGACTGGGCCCCGCGCACCCGACTCGGTGAGGAGCGCCATGGTCACCGCAGGCGAATGCACGATCGCCATCGACGCGAAGAGACCGGCGAACGTGATCGTCACCAGCGTGTTCGTCCCCGCAAGAAACGGAACGAACTCGCGCATGACGAGGAGGGTTCCGAGGATGGTCGCGAAGG
>JBLNHD010000012.1:0-6129 GCA_050268825.1 Gemmatimonadota bacterium | reverse complement strand
GGAGCAGAAAGCCGAGCGCTCGAATCTGAATCAGCTCGACCGGATCATCGTGCGCGTGGACCAGTCCTCGCTCGTGCCATCGGTGGCCGACGTCATTCAACGGATGCTGCAGCGCCGGCACAACGCGGTGGTCGATTTCGAGATCACCGTGCCCGAGCTGCTCCTCCGGCAGGAGCAGCGCACGAAGACGATCTTCAACATCGTGCTCGGTGCCATCGCGTCCATCTCGCTCATCGTCGGCGGGATCGGGATCATGAACATCATGCTCGCCTCGGTGCTCGAGCGCATCCGGGAAATCGGCGTCCGCCGGGCGGTGGGCGCAACGCAGCGCGAGATCCTGCTCCAGTTCCTGAGCGAGGCCGTGATCATCAGCGTCGCCGGCGGGGTGGCGGGCATCATCGTCGGCGGGTTGCTGAGCGTCGGGATCGAGCGCTTCGCCGGGATCACCACGCTGGTCTCCTACGTGTCCATTGCCGTCGCGTTCGGGGTCTCGTTCGCGGTCGGCGTCGGGTTCGGGATCGTGCCCGCCTACCGCGCGGCGCGGCAGGATCCGGTGGTCTGTCTCCGGTACGAGTGATCCTCATGCGCTCCTTCAATCTTTCCGGCGTGCTTTCCCTCACCCTGGCCGTTGCGGCGCCCGGCATCGCCACCGCACAGGAGCCGCTCACGCTGCAGCGTGCCATCGAGCTCGCGCAGTCGCAGGGGAACCAGGCCGTGGCCGCGCGCGCCAGCCGCGATGCCGTCCTCTTCCGGGACCGCGCGTTCTCGGCCCGACTCCTCCCGCAGCTCTCCCTTGGCGGCACGCTGCCTCGCTACAACCGCGCGATCATTCCCGTGCTGCAGCCGGACGGGAGCACGCTTTTCCGGCCGCAGAACCAGACCGACGCCGGGCTGACGGCCACCGTCACCCAGCAGCTGCCCACCGGCGGCGATCTCTTCGTGTCCTCCTCGCTCGCGACGCTGTCGGTGACGGGAGAGCAGTCGATCCGTACCTGGTCGTCCACGCCGGTCTCGGTCGGGATCCGGCAGGACATCTTCCGCCCGAACACCTCGCGGCTCGACCGGCGGGAGCAGCCGTACGTGACGCAGCTCGCCGAGCGGCAGTATCTCGAGGCGCGCGAAGAGATCGCCATCCAGGTGACGAACCTCTTCTTCGACGTGCACGCGGCCGGCGTGGCGCTCGCCAATGCCACGACCAACGTGGCCGTCAACGATACGCTGTACACCCTCAACAAGGGTCGTTTCGAGGTCGGGAAGATCGGCGAGAACGATCTGCTGCAGAGCGAGCTCGCGCTGCTCCGGGCGCGCACGGCGCTCGACGGGGCACGGCTCGAGCTCGACCGCGCGAGATCGTCGCTGCGCCTGGCGCTCGGGCTCCCAGCCGACGCACCGATCGAGCTCGTCGTGCCCACCGATGTCCCGTCCTTCCCCGTGGACACCGCGCTCGCGGTCACCGAAGCGCGCAAGAATCGCTCGACCACGACCGGCGCCGAGCTGAGCGAGATTCAGGCGGAGCGCCGCGTCACCGAGGCCCGCCTCAACAACGGCTTCGGTGCCACGGTGCAGGCGAGCGTCGGATTCAACGCGACGGCGTCGGAGTTCGATTTCGCCTACAAGAACCTCCTCGAGGCCCGCCAGGTCGCGGTCAGCGTGGATATCCCGCTCGTTCAGTGGGGGGCGCGGCGCGCGAGCGTGCAGGCCGCAGAGGCGGGTCGAGAGGAGGCGGAGCGTACCGCGCAGATCTCGCGGGATCAGGCGGCCCAGGACGCGTACTTCGCCGCGCTCCAGCTCGAGCAGTCGCGGCGCGCGCTTGCGATCTCGGCCAAGGCCGATACCGTCGCGGCCAAGCGCTTCGAGGTGGCATACAACCGCTACGTCATCGGTCGCATTGCCATCGACAACCTCTACATGGCGCAGGGAGAGAAGGACCAGGCGCTGATGCAATACGGGCAGGCGCTCCGCTCGCACTGGCTCGCCTACTATCGCCTGCGGCGCCTCACGCTGTACGACTTCGAGCGGGGAGTCGTGATCCAGTAACGCCGCACGCGGCGCCCGCGAAACCAGGAATTGACGAGAGGCGCCGTGGGCGGGGCGGCGCCGTGCGCCGGCGATCGTGGGTGGTCGCATGAGGGCGAAGTCGCGAAAAACCGCGAAGCAGGAAGGGGCCCCCCTGCAGGTCCCTGCTCCGTTCTTGTGTGCCGCGCCCTATTCGGCTGTCGCCCGAATCTCCTCTTCTACTGCCGCCACGCGTTCCGGCGCGATCCAGCCATGCTCGGCAGCGTGGCGGGCGGCACCCAGGGTGTCGTCGACGAGAACCATCTTGCTCCCGAGCGCCGCGACCTCCGCTGCGAGGTCGCGCACCTGGGCCGCGCGGATGGGGTTCGCGGTGACGTCCCTGATATAGATGGCCGGGACGCGACCAGGGTGGCGCCGGGCCATCTCGCGGTAGATCTCCGGGTCCTGCTGGCCGCTGTCCCCGATCAGGATGAACGGCAGCTCCGGATAGGTCCTGAAGAGGAGCTCGATCGACTCGGTCTTGTGCGAGTGATGGCCGCGCGGGAGGAACGTCTCCCGTGTCATGGTCCAGTCACGCAGGAGCAGCGGGCCGATCGGGATGCCCCGGATCTCGAGGAATTCGAGCAGGAAGTCGTGCATGTTCCACGGGCTGCTCGACACGTAGAAGATGGGAGCCGGCGCCGAGCCCGTGGTGCCCGCATGGAGCGCCTGGTAGAAAGCGGCAACGCCAGGGAAGGGCAGCCGGGTCCGCGCGTTCTCGAGAAAGGTCGAGGCGAGCATCCGGACCAGCCGGCGCACGCCGGTGCGGATCACGGTGTCGTCGAGATCGCTGATGATCCCGATGCGGCAGGTGGCAGGCGGCACGAAGATCCGTCCCTCCCCGGGAAGGCCCGATGGGGAGATCAGCTCCGCCCGCACTTTCCGCCACCCGGTCCCGGACTCGTCCGGCGCTGTCCCGTCGATCCAGGTGGTGAAGTAGCCTTCGGCGTCGGTTTCGGCTTCCCGCACCACGTCCCCGTAGCGGATGGCCACGCGGGCTCCCGGGATCTCGTCGCTCTCGAACCGGCCGAGCGCGGCGAAGACGTTGCGCCACCGCGGATCCCCCGCGCCCGAGGGTGCCGTATGGTGTACCTCGAGCACGCGGCCCATGACCCGCGCCCGCTCGGCCGTGCCGAAGCCGCGGTAGACGAACGCGGCGATCGGATCCGGCGTGCCCGTACGCCAGCCGATCCCGCCGATGGCCGAGTCCACGCGCCGCTCGAGTCCCTCCACCATGCGGGCCAGGCGAGCACCCCAATCGATCGCACCGCGTCGTTCGTTCATGCTCGGGCGTCTCTCCACGAGGACGGCTAAGTTGGGGTATGTCGCTGATCGAGCGGTTTCGTCGCCACCTCGCCGAGCTTGCGCCGGCGCCGGGGCGAGCGCTGGTGGCCGTCTCGGGAGGCCCCGATTCGCTGGCGCTGCTCGATCTGATGGTTGCGACCTCCGCCGACCACGGCCTCGAGCTCGTCGTGGCGCACGTCGACCACGGGATCGGCGAGGAGAGCGGAGCCGTCGCCGCGCGCGTGCGCGACGTGGCCGTAAAATATTCGGTTCCGTTCGAAATCGAACGGCTCGGGCTCGGGCCGGCAGCTACCGAGACGCTCGCTCGCGAAGAGCGCTACCGCGCGCTCGGCCGAATGGCCCGGCGGGCCGGGGCACGCACCATCGCCCTCGCGCACCACGCAGACGACCAGGCCGAAACCGTCCTCATGCGACTCTTGCGGGGCTCGGGGCCGGCGGGCCTTGCGGCCATGCAGGAGCGGCCCGGCATCCTCAGGCCGCTCCTGCCGTTCCGGCGCGAAGAGGTGGCGCGGTACGTGCAAGAGCGGGGGATCGAGGCCTGGGAAGACCCGGCCAACGCCGATCCGAAGCACCTGCGGTCGTGGCTCCGGCACGCGGTCATGCCGGCCATCGCGGCGAGGCTTCCGGACCTGATCGCACGACTCGCCGGAGTGGCGGAGCAGGCCAGCCGGAACGCTCGCGCATGGGACGCGTTGCTCGACGCCTTGCCGGACCTCGAGCTGCAGCGCGAGCGCGACGGCGTTTCCGTTGCTGCACATGCACTTGCGCGCTATGATTCCGCCCTTGCGGAGGCGATCGCGCGCGCGCTCGGACGGCGGGCAGGATGCGCGATCGGCCCCTCCCGCGCCGCGCGGCTCCTCGCGATTGCGGCCGGAGGACGGAGTGGGAGCACCGTGCCGCTCGCGGCCGGATGGGCAGGGGAGGTTGCGTTCGGCCGGCTCGCCGTCCGGCGGCTCCCGGCCATTCCGGCCGATGCCGCGGAGGTCGGGGAGAGCCTTCGAGCGGTGACGTGGGGCCGCTGGCGCTTTCACGCCTCGCGCGAACCGGCGCCTGCGAGGCAGGCGAGGGCGGCGATGACCGGGTGGTTCGACGCGGCGCACCTCACCGTTCGCCACCCCCGCGCAGGTGACCGGATCCATCCCCTCGGAGGTCCGGGCCATCGGCCGGTGGTGCGCTGCTTCATGGATGCCCGGGTGTCGAGGCTCGCGCGGCGGGCCTGGCCGGTGGTCGAAGCGGCGGGATCGATCGTCTGGGTACCCGGCGTGTGCCGGTCGGAGTCACTCGTCCCCCCTGCCGGGTCGGAGGCGCTGCGTGTCGACGTCACGTACGAATGAAGTCCTGCGCCGGACCGGTGGTCGCCGGATGAAGTCGATCGTCTTTGACGAGGAGACGATCGCTCGGCGGGTCCAGGAGCTCGGGGCGGAAATCACGGCCGCCTATCCCGACGGGGAGCTCCTCGTGCTCGGTCTCCTCAAGGGGAGCTTCATCTTCCTGAGCGACCTGGTGCGCGAGATCGAGCGCCCGATCCACGTGGACTTTCTCGTGGCGAGCTCGTACGGCTCGGGCACCGTGTCGAGCGGCGATGTCCGGCTCCTCTACGACCCGGAGACCGAGCTGGAAGGGAAACACATCCTCCTCGTCGAGGATATTATTGATACGGGGCACACGCTCAGGCGGGTCTGTGCCCTGCTCGGCCAGCGGCGGCCGCGGAGCCTCGCGATCTGCGCCCTGCTGCACAAGCACCTGGCGCCCGATCCGCCGCCCGGACTTCGTTTCGTGGGATTCGATGCCCCACCCGCGTTCCTCGTCGGGTACGGGCTCGACCATGCGGAGAATTTCCGTCACCTCCCGTTCATCGGGGATCTGGAATAGATGGCAGACAGAACGCCGCCCCGCCCGCCGAAGGCCAGCTGGGGCAATGTGAGCAAGAACCTCGCGCTGTGGGTCCTCGTGGCCCTGCTCGCGCTCGCGCTGTTCCAGCTGATGAACGGCCAGCGCACGAACGCGCAGGACATCTCGTATACGCAGTTCAGCGAGCAGCTGGATGCGGCGAACGTGCACGCGGTCGAGATCTTCGACGGCAAGTACCTGGAGGGCGACTTCAAGTCCCCGGTGCCGCTGGCCGGGCGCCCGGTGAAGTCGTTCAAGGTCCTGCTCCCGGTGGCGGACAGCGAGGAATTCGTCAAGCGCCTCGAGGGCGCCGGCGTCACCATCAAGGCGCGCGAGCAGCGCGGCGGGCTCACCGCGATCATCATCGCGGCCCTCCCCTGGATCGTGATCATCGGGCTCTGGTTCTTCTTCCTGCGCCAGCTGCAGCAGGGCGGCAGCCGCGCGTTCGCCTTCGGGAAGTCGAAGGCCAAGCTCCTCTCGGGCGACACGCCCAAGATCACCTTTGCCGATGTGGCAGGTGCCGACGAGGCCAAGGTCGAGCTGCAGGAGATCATCGAATTCCTGAAGGACCCGCAGAAGTTCACGCGCCTCGGCGGACGCCTCCCCAAGGGCGCCCTGCTCGTCGGCCCGCCGGGCACCGGCAAGACGCTCCTCGCCAAGGCGGTTGCCGGCGAGGCCGGCCGGCCCTTCTTCTCGATGTCCGGCTCGGACTTCGTCGAGATGTTCGTGGGCGTCGGCGCGAGCCGCGTGCGCGACCTGTTCGAGCAGGGGAAGTCGCAGGCCCCTTGCATCATCTTCATCGACGAGATCGATGCCGTCGGCCGCCATCGCGGCGCCGGTCTCGGTGGCGGGCACGATGAGCGTGAGCAGACGCTGAAC
>JBLNHD010000011.1:0-6382 GCA_050268825.1 Gemmatimonadota bacterium | reverse complement strand
CGCATACCAGGCGTATGCGCGGGTCGGGGGCGCCGCGATCTCCGCTGTCGAAGGGCCGGTCACCGCCGTGCGATCGTCTCCGCGCCCCCCGCCCCCGGGTGCATGTGCGAGAGCGACTCCTCCGCCCGCTCGTCACGGAACGCGAGGGCGGCGCGGTACTCCTCCACCAGCCGCTGCATCATCGCCTCGCGCTTCCCGTAGAGGCGGCGCAGCTCGCGCGGCGCATGGCGCGCGCGCGCATACGCGGTGAGCAGGGGCAGCGCCACCGAGTTGTCCATGTAGCAGACCACGGTGCCGGGCAGCTGGTCGGGATCGATCTTCCCCCAGCTCACGGCCTCCGCCGGTGTGGCCCCCGAAAGGCCGCCGGTGTCGGGGCGGGCGTCGGTCATCTGCAGGAAGTAGTCGTGGCCGCGCTCGTCGATGCCGAGCACTTCCTGGATCTGCGGCTCCGTCTGGAGCATGAAGTTCTTCGGGCTGCCGCCGCCCACGATGAGGACGGCGCTCTTCCCGCCGCTCCGCTTCGCCTCGAGCACGATGGAGGCGGTCTCGTTCACGTCCGCGCTCACGTCGAAGCGGAGCTTGCTGCCAGCGAGCGCCTGCTCGGCCACGTTCATTCCGATCGAGCTGTCGCCGGGGGAGCTGGTGTAGATCGGCACGTCGAGGGCGTGCGCGGCTGCGAGCACGGAGCGGCGCGAGAGCCCCAGCGACTTCTCCCGCTCCAGCATGTACCCCCCGAGCAGCCAGTGATACTCGGCGCTGCTCATCGGGCGCTGGAACTCCTCGCGCGCGGACACTTCGCGCACGAACGCGTCGGTGGAAAGCAGCACGCTGTAATCGAAGAAGATGTCGTAGATCCGGACCACGCCCTTGTCGCGCAGCTCGACATCGTCCGCCGTGGGCGTGCCGCGGTGCATGGCGAGCCCGAGCGCGAAGTGCGCGTCGTGATAGAGGTTCGCGCCGGTGGAGATGATCCAGTCCACGAAGCCCGCCTCCATGAGGGGAATCAGGCAGCTCATGCCGAGCCCGGCGGGCGTCATCGCCCCCGTGAGCGTCATGCCCACCGTCACGTCCGGCTCGAGCATGCGCTGGGTGAAGAGCATGCACCCCTCACGCAGCCGCCCCGCGTTATAGGCGAGGAAGGCGTTGTCGATGAGCTCCGCGGCGGTCTCGCGCCCCGTGATCGCATCCGGATTGATCCGCTGTCCGCGGAGGTACTGCGCCGATGGGCGGGACATGGTTGTGTTTCCTCATGGGTGTTTCGGGGACGCGAGGCTCGGGTCGCGGGGCTCGGGGGGGTGCACGTCGAGGTCCGAGCCTCGCGACTCGAGCCCCGCGTCCCCCTACTCCGGCCGCTTCGCCGGCGCCGGCCGCGCGTCGGGCACCGTCGGCTGCTCGCCGATCACGGCCGGGTCCTTGCCCTTCGCTTCCCGCTTGCGCAGCTCGGGCTTCGTCTCACGCGTGCTCTTCACGATCTGCAGCACTTCCTTCGGATCGTCGGTCACGTGGAAGAGGTTCAGGTCGTTCTCGTTGATCTTGTGCTCGGCCGCGACCGTGCGGGTGAGCCATTCCACCATGCCGCCCCAGTACTCGCGCCCGAACAGGATCACGGGAAAGTGCTTGATCTTTCCCGTCTGGATGAGGGTGAGCGCCTCGAACAGCTCGTCGAAGGTGCCGAAGCCTCCGGGAAACACCACGAACGCGGTGGCGTACTTGATGAACATCGTCTTGCGGACGAAGAAGAACTTGAAGTTGAGGCTCCGGTCGAGGTAGGGATTGGAGCCCTGCTCGAACGGCAGCTCGATGTTGCAGCCGATCGAGAGGCCGCCGCCTTCTTCCGCGCCGCGGTTCGCCGCTTCCATGATCCCGGGCCCGCCGCCCGTGATGACCGGAATTCCCGCCAGCGCGAGCAGACGCGCCGTCTCGACGGCATGCAGGTAGAAGGGATCGTGCGGCGGGGTGCGGGCCGAGCCGAAGATCGAGACCCCGTCGCTCACGTCCGCCAGGTTGTCGAACCCCCAGACGAACTCGCCCATGATCCGGAGCACGAGCCACGGATCCGAGTTGAAGATCGGGTCGGCACCTTCGCGCTGCGGGCCTTCGAGGAGCTGTTCGTCCTGGGTCGGCCGGCGCTGGTCCGACGGGCGCTTCTTATCGTTCACGCGTCAGGTGCTCGATGAGGGCCCGGTGGTCGTCGGGCACGTTGTAGAAGTAGGGCGAGACGCGCACGTGCCCGGGCCGGGCGTCGGTCACGAAGCCGGCCGCCGCCAGGCGCTCCACGTCCCGGCGCGGATCGTCGCTCGGGAGCATGACGATCCCGGAGCGCTCTTCCGCCACGGGCGCCACGCGCGGCCTGAGGCCGCGCGCTTCGGCCAGCTCGATCAGGTCCTCGGTGAGCTCTGCCGTCCGCCGCCGCACGGCGTCACTCCCGAGCTCCTCGAGAATCTCGAGCCCGCCCCGTTGCGCATAGACGGGCATCATCGGCGGCGTCCCCAGCTCGAGCCGGCGAGCGTCGTCGTGCAGCTCGAGAGTCCGCGTGTCGAAGCGGAACTGCTCCCGGTGCGCGAACCACCCCGTGACCCGCGGAAAGAGCCGCGACGTCACTTCCGGCGAGGCATACAGGAAAGCGATCCCACTCCCGCCGAGGAGCCACTTGAGCCCGCCGGCGCAGTAGAAGTCCACGCCGAGCGCCTGGACGTCCACCGGAAGCTGCCCGGCCGCCTGGTAGCCGTCCACCAGGCAGAGCGCACCCTTTCGATGGGCCATCGCCGCGATGGCCGCCACGTCCTGGATGGCGCCGCTGGTGAAGAAGACGTGGCTCGTGGCCACGAGCGCGGTGCGTTCGTCGATGGCGCGCTCGAAGAGCTCGAGCGGCACGCGGATCCCGTCGGGGCTCTCGAGGACCACCACCTCGACCCCCGCGGGCCGCTTGGCCATCCACTGGTAGCCGATCGTGGGGAAATCGAGGCTCGTGACCACGACTTTCCGCCGGCTCCCGTAGTCGAGCGATTCCCCTACGACCGACAGCGCCGCCGAGATGTGGGGATGGAGCGCGATCTCGCCGGGCCCCGCGCCGATCAGGCGGCCGTAGCGCATCCGCAGGTCGGCCAGGGCGCTCCACCAGATCTCGTACCAGGCGGGCGCGCCGCGATTCTCCCACAGGTCGAGGTACTCGTTCACCCGCGCCCGGGCCCGCACGCTGAGCGCGCCGAGGGAGCAGCTGTTGAGGTACGTCGAGTGCCGGAAGATCGGAAACTCGTCCCGATAGGTCTTCACCGCGCCGGGTGAGGCGAGCGTCATGGTGGTGAATATATCCCGGGTTCGGGGAGGTTAGAATTCGGAATGGCCGCATCGCTCGATCCACGATACGCCGGCTCCTGGAGCGCTCTCACCGGAAAGCTCGCCTTGCGGGCGCTCGTCAATCCGCGGCTCGCCGCCGACCTGCTGCGCACGGGATGGGCCTTCCGGCGGCGGGACTGGTGGCGGCAGCCGCCGTTCCTCCCCCTCCCCGATCGCACCTATCTCCGCTGGCGGATGTATACGGCCTATGCCAGCGAGGATGCGGTTCCGCCGGTCGAGGATGTCGTCCGCTTTGCGCGCTGGCGCCGGGAGACGATGCACCTGTGAAGCGTGTCGTGATCCTGGGGGGCGGGTTTGCCGGGCTCAATGCGGCGAAGGACCTGCGGAGGGCGCGGGTGGCGGTAACGCTCGTGGATCGCCACAACCATCACCTCTTCCAGCCGATGCTCTACCAGGTGGCGACGGCCGCGCTCAGTCCGGGCGACATCGCCTCTCCCATCCGGTCGGTGCTTCGCGAGAACCGGAACACCGAGGTGCTGCTCGACGAGGCCGACCGGGTGGACCTCGAGGGCCGGTCGGTTCACCTCGCCTCCGGCCGCGTTCTCCCCTACGACTATCTCATCATCGCCACCGGGGCCCGCCACTCCTACTTCGGGCGGGACGACTGGGAACGCCTCGCACCCGGACTCAAGGAGCTGGAGGATGCCTTTGCCGTGCGACGCCGGATCCTGCTTGCCTTCGAGCAGGCGGAACAGGAGCCGGATCCCGCGGTGCGCGCGGCGTTACTGACGTTCGTCATCGTGGGTGCCGGCCCGACGGGAGTCGAGGTGGCCGGGGCCCTCGCAGAGATCAAGTCGTATACGCTCGAACGGGATTTCCGGAACATCAACCCGCGGGCGGCCAAGGTGATCGTCATGGAGGGTGGCCCGCGGGTCCTGCCGTCGTATCCTGCCGAATTGAGCGACAAGGCGAGGAAGACGCTCGAGCGTTTGGGAGTCGACGTGCGCACTGACACCATGGTGACCGATATTGGTCCAGACGGTGTCACTACCAAGGACGGGCAAACCCCCGCTCGCACCGTCATCTGGGCCGCAGGTAACGTCGCGAGCCCGCTCCTCAAGACCCTCGGCATCCCGCTCGACCGGCAGGGCCGGGCACCGGTGCAACCGGATTGCTCCATTCCCGGCCATCCCGAAGTGTTCATTCTCGGGGACGCCGCGGCCTTCTCGGACCAGGGGCGGCTGCTCCCCGGCGTCTGCCCCGTTGCGATTCAGATGGGCAAGTATGCGGCATCGGTGATCCGCCAGGAGGCCGCCGCCGCGAAGCCCGGCCCGCGCCGACCTTTCCATTACTTCGACAAGGGCCAGCTCGCCGTGATCGGCCGGGGCCGAGCGGTGGCCGATATCGGCAGGGCGCACTTCTCCGGCTTCGTGGCGTGGCTGCTCTGGATCTTCGTGCACATCTTCTTCCTCATCGGATTCCGGAACCGGATCATCGTCCTGCTCGAATGGGGGATCTCCTACTTCACCTACTCGAGGGGAGCGCGCCTCATCACCTACGACCGGCCGGGCCACGTTCCCGCAGGGGCGCGCCCGGTCGGATCGCAACCCCCGACCGAGGCGGCCCTCCGGTGACGAGCGCCGCGGAGGTCAGGCGCTGGGCGGAAGAGCTCGGCTTCCTGGCCTGCGGGATCACCACGCCGGCGCCATCCGGGCATGCGGCGTTTTTCGACGACTGGCTGGCCCGCGGCTACGGCGGCACCATGCGCTACCTGCACCGGCAGGCCAGGCGTCGGAAGGATCCGCGCCTCATCGACCCCGAGGCCCGGTCGATCGTTGTTGTTCTGGATAACTACTACCATGCAGCGAAGCCAGCTTATACCGAGCCCGAGCCCGAACTGCGTGTCGCGAAGTATGCCCAGGGCGCCGATTATCATGACGTCATCGGCCGCCGGCTCGCCGAGCTCGCCGAGCGGCTCGTGGCGCACGGGGCGCAGCACGCGCGAACCTATGCCGATGCCGGCCCGGTTCCCGAGCGCGAGCTCGCCGCCCGCGCCGGACTCGGCTGGATCGGCAAGAACACGATGCTCGTGCGGCCGGGCGCCGGCTCGTTCTTCTTCATCGGGTCGATCTTCACCGATCTCGAGCTCGAGCCCGACGCCCCCTTCGAGGGCGATCGCTGCGGCAGCTGCACGCGCTGCCTCGATGCCTGTCCGACGGGGGCGTTCGTCGCCCCGCGCCTGCTCGACGCCACGCGCTGCATCTCGTATCTCACCATCGAGCAGAAGGGCCCCATTCCCGAAGCCCTCGAGCCGGAACTCGACGGGTGGGCGTTCGGCTGCGATGTCTGCAACGACGTGTGTCCCTGGAACGTGAAGTTCGCGGAGGAGACGACGATCGCCGAGTACCTGCCGACGCGGCCCCCTCTCACGCCCGATAGCTTCGAGTCGCTCGACGAGGCGACATTCGACGGGCGCTACCGGGGGACGCCCTTTGCCCGGCCCGGGCTCGCCGGGATGCGGCGGAACGTGCGCGCCGCCGCTGCCAGCCGGCGCCCCCGGAGCGCGTGACGATGGACGGCCAGGTCGTGATCATCGGGGGCGGCGTCGTCGGCGCCAGCGCGGCGTGGCACCTTGCCGGGCAGGGCTGGCGGGACATCGTCATCGTGGATCGTGCCGCCGGCCCCGGCGAAGGGAGCACCGGACGCGCCACCGGCGGCTATCGCGCGCAGTACGGGACCGAGATCAACGTCCGCCTCTCGCTCCTCACGCGCGAGAAGCTGCGCCGCTTTCCCGAGGAAGTCGGGGCGGACCCGGGCTACGCGCCGGTGGGCTATCTCTGGATCGCCGCCACCGAGTGGGAGCTCGCCGAACTGCGGCGCGGGCTCCCGGTGCAGCACGCGGCCGGCCTCACCGAGTCGAGGGAAGTCGACGCCTCCGAGATTCTCCGGCTCAATCCCGCGCTAGCGCCCGAAGGCATCGTCGGGGGCACCTGGTGTCCCACCGACGGCTACATCCGTCCGCTCGCCATTCTCGCCGGCTACCTGGCCGACGCCCGGCGCCGCGGCGTGCGCACGCTCTGGAACA
>JBLNHD010000010.1:0-5700 GCA_050268825.1 Gemmatimonadota bacterium | reverse complement strand
GGCGTTGTAGGTCCGGTCGAGCACCGCACCGGTCAGGATGTTCTTCAGCTTGGTGCGGACGAACGCACCGCCCTTGCCGGGCTTCACATGCTGAAAATAGACGATCTGGTACAGGGTGCCGTCGATATGCAGCACCATGCCGTTCTTGAAGTCGGCGGTATTCGCCACGCTGGCTCCTACAGCAGTTCGAGCAGGTCGGTTCGGTTATCGGAGAGGCAGCGGGGCCCGTCCGGACCGAGGTACACGTCGTCCTCGAGCCGGACTCCACCCCAGCCCGGAAGATAGATACCCGGCTCGATGGTGACTACCGCATGCACAGGGAGCGGGGCGTCCGCCGTCGGGGCGAGCCGTGGGGCCTCGTGGACCTCGAGCCCCAGGCCGTGGCCCAGCGAGTGGCCGAACGCCTCGCCGAAACCGGCCATCGCGATGGGCTCGCGGGCCAGCGCGTCGGCCTCCCGCCCGGTCATGCCCGCGGCCACGTGCGCGATGGCGCGCGCCTGCGCCCGCCGGACCACGTCATAGACCGCCCGCTGCCGCTCGTCCGCGCGGGCGCCGACCACGACGGTGCGCGTCAGGTCGGCACAGTAGCCGTCCACCTGGGCGCCGAAGTCGAGGAGCAGCCACTCGCCGCGACCGATCGTGCGGGTCGTCGTCCGGGCATGCGGCAACGCGGCACGCGGTCCGGAGGCGGCGATCGTCTGGAACGGGTGCCACTCGCTTCCCCGCCGCCGAAGCGCCGCCTCGAGCCGCGAGGCGACATCGATCTCGCGCTCCCCTGCGCGAACGCTCGGAAGCACCTCGGCGAGCGCTTCCTGTGCGAGCGCGGCGGCGGCGATGATCGCCGAGACCTCCCCGGGCGTCTTCGCCGCGCGAAAGCGCTCGACGATGTCGGCCGTGGGCACCGCTGTGAAGCGGCCGAGCGCCTTGAGGCGCTCGGCGTCGCGCAGTGAGAGATATGTCCCTTCGACGCCGACCGCTGCGGGAGCTTCCGCCGCGAGAACCCGACCGAGGCGATTCCACACGCTGACCTGATCGATTTCCACCGACGTGCTGTTCCCCGCCTCCATGGGCGCCTGCGCGGAGTACCGGAAATCCGTGACCAGCACGGCGCTGGCCGGGAGGAGAAGCAGGAGCCCGGCGCTTCCGGTGAAGCCCGTGAGGTAGCGGATGTTCGGCAGGTGGGTGACGAGCAGCGCGTCGAGGCCATCGCGCGCCATCACCTCGCGCACCGCGCCCTGCCGCTCGCTGCGGCGGTCAGCCGTCACGCAACCGCTCCACGAGCGCCTCGAGCGCGAGCACGTATCCGCGTGCGCCGAGCCCCGCGACGACGCCGATCGCGAGATCCGCGAGCAGCGATTCGCGCCGCGCGCGCTCACGCGCGAAGATGTTCGAAAGGTGCACTTCCACGAAGGGCAGTCGCACCGCGAGGAACGCGTCGCGGAGCGCGAGGCTCGTATGCGTGAGGGCTGCGGCATTGACGAGCGCGCCATCGGCGCGACCCGCAAGGCGCTGGACGGCGTCGACCAGCTCACCTTCGTGGTTGGACTGGATCCATTCGATCGTGGCGCCCAGCTCGGTGGCGGCCGCACGCACCGACTGCTCGATCTCGCCGAGCGTCGCGCGGCCGTAGAGCTCCGGCTCGCGCGTGCCCAGCAGATTGAGGTTGGGGCCGTTGAGAACGGCGATCAGCATTCAGCGCTTGAGATTCTGCAGCCAGGCATGGAACTGATCGAGATCGTCGTCCTCGCGCGCGGCGGTATGGGCGCGCGGCGCGCCGCCCGCCTGGTCGCCGCCGAAGAAGGCGTCGAACGAGATCCCGTCGTCGCCCGGTACGGCCGCCCCTGGCGTGGCGGGCGGCACCGGCGAGCCCTCCTCTCCGAACACCGCGCTCAGCGAGAGGTGGTCGGAAGCGGGGCGGGTCGGCGCTGCCTCCCCTGGGGCCGCGGCCGGAGGAGCTTCGGCGCTGAGCGGCGCCGGTGCCTGCGCCGCCGCCCATCCGGCAGGCGGGTCGCCCGGGCGGGCGGCGAGAATGCCCGACAGGAACGCCGCAACCGAGCGGGCAGGCTCGGGCGCCCGGTACGTCTCGGCCGCGGGCGCCGCAGGCGCTTCCGCGGCCAGGGCGGTTTCCAGCTCGTCGACCTTCTCGCGAAGCCCCAGATTGTCGCGGTCGCGACGATAGAGCTCCCGATAGACGCGCAAGGCCTCCGCGCGATGGCCCTGCCGCAGGAAGAGCTCGGCCATCGACTCGGTGACGACGAGGTCCGAATCGAGCCCGTCGTCCTCGTCGTCGTCGCGATCGAATCGCGCCGGCCCGGGCGGCCCGGTCACGGCCGGCGACTCCGCGAGGCGCTCCGGTGCCGCCGAGACGGCGGCCATCGGCTCCTCGAAGGCTGCGTCGTCGTCCAGGTCGATCTCCTCGTCCGGTGCTGGCTCGAGCGTCGGTCCGGCGGGGGCAAACTCGACCGGAGGCTCATGGGCGACGGCTTCCTCGAACTCGGCGCCCACGTCGTCGTCCGGAGCGGCAGCGTCCGACTCGCCGGCGGACTCGGGCGCGCCCGCAGCGGATGGCGCGAAGAGGGCTTCCTCGTCATCGGCGCGCTCGAGGCCCCCGAACGGATCCGCGTCGCCGAGCAGCGCGGGCTCGATGTCGGCCGCCGCGTCCGTCAGATTGCCACCGAACGCGTCGTCCGGTGAGCGCTCGAACTCCGCACCGATCGCGTCCGCGTCGCCGGCGGCGCTGTCACTTTCCGTGCGCGCGAAGGCGGCCAGTTCCTCCGCTGCGCTGGGGAGCTGGTACTCCGCCCCGCCGGCCGCCTCGGAGGATGCGCCCCAGTCGTCGCTCGCGCTGGAAAGCTGGAATTCGTTCGTCGGCGCAGGCTCGAGCAGGATGTCTTCGGCCCCTTCAAGTTCCGCGAGGGGCTCGATGGAGGCCGTGCCGGGCGCCAGATCCTCGAGCGGCACCACGCCGGCACTGTGCTCCTGGAAGTCGAGCCCCACGAGCCCGGGCATGGCCGTCGCATCGGCGCCGGCGCTCGAGATGGCCGGCGCGTCGTCGGGCACCAGATCCGGCAGCGGTTCGACGTCTCCCGCGGGCTGGAGATTGTCCTCGAGATCGGCGAGGAGCGGCGGCGAATCGACGGGCGCCTCGGTGGCGCGCTCGATGTCGCCCGCGTCCATCGTGAAGTCGGTGGCGGCGCGGGCGGGTTCTGCCACGGCGGCGACGCGATCCTCCGACGCCGCGTCCGCCATGGGAAGCGGCGTCTCGGCGGCACCTTCACGCTCGGATTCCGGCGTCCGGACGGCGCCACCCGAGCTCCGGAGCTCTTCGACGCGCGCGAGCTGGATGCGCGCCTCGTCGTTGCTGCGATCGATGGCGAGGAGGGACAGCAGGCGCGCACCGGCCTCGTCGAGACGGCCCTGACGCTCGGCGATCTCCGCGAGCGCCTTGAGCGCAATGACGTTCTCGTCATCGAGTTCGAGGACCCGGGCAAAGGCGGTTTCCGCCTGGGCATCATCGCCGAGGTCCAGCTGGCAACGGCCCAGCACGATGCTGGCCGGGATGTAGTCGGGATGGCGGCCGAGCCCTTCGGAGAGAATTTCGAGGGCGCGTGGAATGTTGCGCATCTTCCGGTAGGCTTCGGCGAGGGGGGCAAAGGTCAGCCCCTGGGGGTTCTCGCGCCACCGGCTTTCGAGCTTTGCGATCTCGCTGCTGGACATCCGGATCCCGGTCTGACGGTTCTCGAAGGCGGCGGCAACGGGGCCGTAAGTCGTTGTGGGGCTTGTGCGAAGGTTAGCGTCCGACAAGGCGGGTGTCAACACTCCGCCGGCCGTTGACGCTTCACTTTTCCCCTTATGCGGCTTAAACTTATGGCTCTTTTTGCCCCTCCCGGGGTCTCTCTCCGAACCGTCCTGGAGTGCCGGCCGGACCTATGATCCAATTGTTCCGCAGCAAGCTCGCCAAACAGATCACCGTGGTCTTCTTTGCCTTCCTCATGGTGGCCTTCCTGCTCACCGGCGTGGACTACAGCGCCCTGGGGTCGTCGAACGCCATCGGCTCGATCAACGGCGAGACAGTGGATGCCCGCACCTACGAGACGATCGTCCAGCAACAGACCGAGGCGGCCCAGCGGCAGTCGGCCACGCCGCTCTCGCTCGAGGATCTGCAGTCGGTGCGGGACCGGGTCTGGGAGCAGCTCATCCAGCAGCGCGTGCTCGATGCGGAGTACGATAGGTACGGGATCGAGGCCACGGACGAGGAAGTGGTGGAGCTGCTCCGCACGAGTCCTCCGCAGCAGCTCGCCGCCGCGCCCGAATTCCAGACCGATGGTCAGTTCGATCTCGCCAAGTACCAGCGGTGGCTCACGTCGCCCGGCTCGGGGCCGTATGTCGAGGCGCTGGGGGCGGAGATGCGCGAGCAGATCCTGCGCAGCAAGCTGCTGACGCTCGTCACCTCGGACGTCTACCTCTCGGACCCGGCGCTCTGGCAGCAGTATCGGGACCGGAACGAGAAAGTCCGGATCCAGTTGACCGCGATCCTGCCGCGCACGGTCGTCCCCGACTCGGCGGTGCATTTCACCGCCGCGGATGTGGAGGCGTACTTCAACGAGCATCGGGAGGAGTTCAAGCGGAATCGCACCGCGTATGTGAGCGGGATCGCCATCCCGCGCACGATCACGGCTGCGGACTCGGCGGCGGCCCGGCAGCGCGCCGAGGAGCTGCGGCAGGAGATCGCGCAGGGTGCGCCGTTCGCGGAGATCGCGAGCCGTGAATCGGCCGACCCTGTCTCCGCCGAGCGCGGCGGCGATCTGGGTGAGTGGACGCGCGGGCAGTTCGACCCGGCCTTCGACAGCGTGGCGTTCCGGATTCCGCTCAATACCGTTTCCGAGCCGGTGCTGAGCTCCTTCGGGTACCACCTGATCGAGGTGACGGCCCGTCGCGGGGATACGGCGGCGGCGCGGCACATCCTGATTCCCATCGAGGCGAGCGGTGAGAACCGCGACCGGCTCGAGGCGCGCGTCGATACCCTCGATCGCTTCGCCGCCGGCGAGACGGATCCGTCCGCGCTCGACAGCGTTGCGCGCATGCTCGGCCTGCGCGTGAGCCCGGCATTGCCGATTCAGGAAGGAAGCCGCGCGCAGCTCGGCACGCAGGTGATTCCCGATGTCGGGGTGTGGGCGTTCCAGGCGCGCGAGGGAGAAGTCGGCGAGGTGATCGAGACCCCGGACGCCTTCTACCTCTTCCGTCTCGACAGCCTGGTGGGCGAATCCGAGCCGACGCTCGCGTCGGTGCGGCCCGCCGTCGAGTCCGCCGTGCGCGATGTGAAGCGACGCGAGCTCGCGCGCCGGGTTGCCGAAGACTTCCTGAAGCGCGTGGGCGAGGGGAGCTCCGACGAACAGGCCGCACGGGCCCTCGGCCTCGCCAGCAGCGAGTTCGGTCCGTTCACCCGCATCCAGCCGCCGCTCGACAATCCCGAGCTCGTCGGGGTCGCCTTCGGGCTGCAGCCGGGCGCGCGCAGCGGCATCATCGACGTGGAACAGGGGCTTTACGTGATCCGCTCGATCGAGAAGATCCCCGCCGATTCCGCGGCATTCGCGGCGCAGATGGAGGAGTTCCGCGCGGAGGCGGTGCGCGAGGCGCGGCAGGCCCGGGTGCGGAACTACCTCGCGGCCCTGCGGACCGGGGCCGAGGTGGAAGACAATC
>JBLNHD010000009.1:0-8100 GCA_050268825.1 Gemmatimonadota bacterium | reverse complement strand
CTCACCGTCGCCGCGCAGGTGCGGGACCGGACCGGGAGCACCACGCAGCCGACGAATGCGGGCACCACGGTCACCGGTCTCACCTCGACGAGCTTCGCCCCCGACCTCACCCTGTCGTTCCGGAACGGCATGCGGCTCGCCGTGCAGCTCTCGAACAGCTCACAGGAGAACCGGGGCACGAGCGCGAGCACCTTCACCGAGCAGGAACAGACGATCGGCACGCTGAGCCATACGTTCCGCATGCCCAGCTGGCTCAGCCGCTCGCGCAAGCGCGTGAGCGCGACGCTCCTCGGCCGCTGGACCGGGACCGACACCTGCCTCCAGCCGGCGGGATCGGAGGAATGCAACGACATCTCGAACACCGTGAACAACGAGCTCACGGCGGGCTTCCGGACCGACATCTCGTCCGAGTTCGAGGGGGGGCTCGACTTCGGGTATACGCTGAGCGAGGCGGGGCATCTCAACCGGCGGATCTCCACGATGTTCCTGGCGGTCAACTTCACGCTGCGCCTCTTCGCCGGAAACCTGCAGTAGCGGGCCCGGGGACGCGACGCGGTGAAAAGGCGTGAAGGCGCTACCTTCCGGTCGCCCCGCGGGCTACGCAGGCCAATCTCCACACGGATGCAGCGCATGGCGACGACGCACTCCCTGACGATCCTGCGGACCCGCCTCGCGGCCGCGGCCGCCGCCGTGGCGCTGATCGGATGTGATCGCACGCCGCAGGCAACCCGCAGCTTCGACGGCGATGCGGCGCTGGCGTATGCCAGGCAGCAGGTCGAGTTCGGTCCGAGAGTGCCTGGGTCGGAGGGGCACGCCCGGATGGCGGCCTGGCTCGACAGCCTCCTCCGCACGCGCGCCGACTCGGTCGTCGTTCAGCGCTGGACCCACGTGACCCGCGGGGGAGACACCCTCCCGCTCGTCAACATTCTGGCGAGCTTCAACCCGGCCGCCACGCAACGCATCCTCTTCCTGGCCCATTGGGACACCCGGCCCGGCTCGGATGGCCCCGCCGCGGCACCGGCCGACTCGGCGAAGCCGGTGCCCGGCGCGAATGATGGTGCCTCGGGCGTTGCCGTGCTGCTCGGCGTTGCCGATGCGCTGGATTCGGTCCCGCCCGGCATCGGCGTGGACCTTCTCTTCGTGGACGGCGAGGACTACGGCGACTTCTTCGCCGAGGGCCGGCCGGACGTGCTCATCGGGAGCCGGTACTACGCACAGAACCAGCTTGCCCCGGCGCCGCTCTACGCGGTGCTTTTCGACATGGTGGGGGACCGGGACCTCCGCATCTCGCGCGAGGGAAATTCGGTGATCGGCGCCCCGGAGGTCGTGGACCTCGTCTGGCGCGTCGCGGCGGAAGCCGGGTACGAGAACATCTTCGTCCCGTTCGAAGGGACCACGGCAACCGACGACCACGTCGAGCTCCAGCGCGTGGGCATCCGTGCCATCGATCTCATCGACTTCAGCTACGGACCGGGCAACGGGTGGTGGCATTCGCCCGAGGATACGATGGACAAGATCAGCGCCGAGAGCCTGGGCATCGTCGGGGACGTGGCACTGAGGCTGGTGCAGGAGGCGGAGGGGGAGTGAGGAATCGGATGGCTGGACGGACGTCGGCGCCGCAGCCGGAGTGGACGGGAGAGTGCGTATTGCGGGTCGGGCTCGCGTCCGAAGGGTTGGGAGCGGCGGCAGTCCGCTCCTAGCGTATCACCGGGATCCGGCAGCACTCGAGAGCTCGAGTGCGGTGTCCGATCCTCCGGTTTCTGATCCTCCGGATTTCCGACCGGCTCGAACGCCGGCCATCCGCACTTCCGACCCATCGCCCGATGCCCCAGGAACACCGCGCCATCCTGATCCTTCTGGTGTTGGCCGTGGGCGGTCACGGAGCGCGGCTCGTCCTGGCCTCCCCGCAGGCGGCGCCGGGAGCGGTCCGTTTTCTCGGTGCGGCCGGCGCCGGCTCGCCCCGGGCGCACCGGGACAGCGTCGTGGCCCACGCGCGTCCGCTGGCGCCGGGAGAGAAGATCGACATCGACCGGGCAGGGGTGCGCGAGCTCGAGCGGCTGCCGGGGGTGGGACCCGGCCTGGCGCGGAGGATCTTCGCCGACCGGGAGGCACGGGGCCCCTTCGGCGGTCTCGAGGGCCTCGACGACGTCCCGGGCATCGGCCCCTCGCTCCTTGCGCGCATCGCGCCCGCCGCGTCCTTCTCCGGACCAGCCCGCCCCCTCGCAAGTACGGGTCACGCCCGCTCCCCGTCCGCCGCGTCGGCCCCGTCCGCCGCCCGCATCGACCTCAATACCGCCTCCGAAACCGCCCTCCAGGCCCTCCCCGGCGTGGGCCCCGCCAAGGCGCGCGCCATCGTGGCGTATCGCGAGGCGCATGGGCCGTTTGCCAACGTGCAAGCCCTCGATCAGGTGCCCGGGTTCGGGCCGGCGCTCGTGGCCAAAGTCGTTGCGTCGCTTGAAGTTCCCTAGGAAGGTCCGCGGGCTGGCCCGATCCTGGCTCCTGCGCAGGTTCTTGCAGCCCACCACTCCCCGTTAACCGGCAACTCATGGCCACTGCGGCGGCGACAGCCACAGGCGAGCGTCTGGGGCAGATCCTCATCGAGGATGGCCTCCTCACGCGCGAGCAACTCGGCCAGGCGCTGGCGGAGCAGAAGGCGAGCAAGCATCGCCTCGGGTACGTGCTGGTGAAGCTGGGGCTGGTGCAGGAGATCGAGATTACCAAGGTCTTGGCCCGGCAATACCGGATGCCGGCAGTGGACCTGTCCCGGTTCGACGTGGATGCGCGGATCCTCAAGCTCATCCCGCCCGATCTGGCGCTCAAGAGCATCGTCCTGCCGCTCAAGCGGGAAGGACGCACGCTCACCGTCGCCATGGCCGACCCCACCGACCTCGGCCTGCTCGAGGACCTCAAGTTCATCACGCGGTACGATCTCTTCCCGGTCATCGCCGGGGAGTACACCCTCCGCTCGCTCATCGAGAAGCACTACGGCTCCGCCCAGGACCAGCAGTTCCAGGACATCCTCAAGGAGTTCGACGATCAGGGCGGGGAAGTCGAGGTCGTCGCCGACGAAGAGGAGGATGCGGCAACGCAGGCGCAGATCGACGATGCGCCGGTGGTCAAGCTGGTCGAGGGCATCCTCAAGAATGCCGTGATGAAGGGCGCGAGCGACATCCACATCGAGCCCTTCGAGCACGAGATCCGCGTGCGCTATCGCGTGGACGGCGCGCTGCTCGAGATCATGAAGCCGCCGATGAAGATGAAGGCGGCGCTCACGAGCCGCGTGAAGATCCTCTCGCACCTCAACATCGCCGAGCGACGGGTCCCGCAGGACGGGCGCCTCCGGCTCAAGATGGGCAGCCGCGTCGTGGACTTCCGCGTGTCCACGCTGCCCGTGCTCTTCGGCGAGAAGATCGTGCTCCGTATTCTCGACAAGGGCAACCTGACGCTCGACCTCCAGAAGTTCGGCTTCGAGCCGAAGGCGGAGGCCGACCTGATGAAGGCGATCCTCAACCCGTACGGCATGGTGCTCGTCACCGGCCCGACGGGGTCGGGCAAGACCACGACGCTCTATTCCGCGCTCTCCCGGATCAATACCTCCGAGGTCAACATCATGACCGCGGAGGACCCGGTCGAGTACAACCTGATGGGCATCAACCAGGTGCTCGTCCGGAACGAAATCGGGCTCACCTTCGCCTCGGCGCTGAAGGCGTTCCTGCGGCAGGACCCGAACATCATCATGATCGGCGAGATCCGCGATCTCGAGACGGGCGGCATCGCCATCAAGGCGGCGCTCACCGGCCACCTCGTGCTCTCGACGCTGCACACGAACGACGCGCCGAGCACGATCACCCGCATGATCGACATGGGCATCGAGGCGTTCAACGTCGCGAGTGCCGTGAATCTGGTCGTGGCGCAGCGGCTGGTCCGGCGCATCTGCAAGGATTGCCGGGCCCCCCACGACTACAAGAACGAGGAACTGGCCGCCCTGGGCACGGATTTTGACGAATTGCGCAAGATACCGTTCCAGAAGGGCAAGGGGTGCGACGCCTGCGGCGGCCTCGGATATCGTGGCCGGGCAGGGCTTTACGAGGTCATGGCGATGTCGCCGGAGCTGCGTCGGATGGTCCTCAGGGGGGCCTCCGTAGCCGAGCTTCGCGACCAGGCCGTGGCGGAAGGCATGCTCACGTTGCGAATGGACGGGATGGAGAAGATCAAGAAGGGCGTCACCACCCTCGAAGAAGTCGTCAAGGAGACCGCCGGATGAGCTTCAACCTGCGCGCGCTGCTGGAGGAGATGATCGAGCGGGAGGCCTCCGACCTCCACATCACCGCCGGCGAGCGTCCCAAGCTCCGCATCGACGGCGATATCACGGATTCGTCCGTGACCGAGGTGCTGACGCCCAAGGACACGCTCCAGCTCGCCTACTCCGTGCTCACCGAGAACCAGAAGAAGCGCTTCGAGACCGAGGACGAGCTCGACTTCAGCTTCGGCATCCAGAACCTGGCGCGTTTCCGCGGCAACTGCTTCAAGCAGCGCGGCTGCGTGGCGGTGGTCATCCGGATGATTCCGTTCAACGTGCGCACCTTCCAGGACCTGGGCCTGCCGCCGGTGGTGGCCAAGCTGGCGGAGCGCCCGCGCGGGCTCATCCTCGTCACGGGCCCGACGGGCTCGGGCAAGTCCACGACCCTCGCGGCGATCATCGACAAGATCAACAAGGAGCGGAAGGGGCACATCATCACGGTGGAGGACCCGATCGAGTTCATCCACCGCCACCAGTCGTGCATCGTCAACCAGCGCGAGGTGGGCACCGACACGCGGAGCTTCGGGAGCGCGCTCAAGTACGCGCTGCGCGAGGACCCGGACGTGATCCTCGTCGGCGAGATGCGGGACCTGGAGACGATCTCGGCGGCGCTCACGATCGCGGAAACGGGCCACCTCGCCCTCGCCACGCTGCACACGAATTCCGCCGCGGAGTCGATCAACCGCATCATCGACGTCTTCCCGCCGAGCCAGCAGCCGCAGGTGCGGGCGCAGCTCGCGTTCGTGCTCGAGGGCGTGCTGACCCAGACGCTGCTGCAGAAGGCGCGCGGCCGGGGCCGCGCCATGGCGGCCGAGATCATGGTGGCCACCCCGGCCATCCGGGCGCTCATCCGCGACGACAAGATCCACCAGATCTACTCGTCGATGCAGTCGGGCAAGAAGCACGGCATGCAGACGATGAACGACGCGCTCTACCAGCTCTACATGAGCCGGGAAGTGACCCAGGAGGAGTGCCTCCGCGTCTCGCCCGAGCCGAACGAGTTCCTGCGCGCCATCGGCGAGCGCCCGCTCGAGGATGTGGGAGACGGCGTGAAGGAGCGGCCGAGCCTCGTGGGGGGGCGGAGGTAGCAGGGGAGTCGAGGGACGCGGGGCGCGGGGCGCGGGGCTCGGGTATGGGCTCACGCACCGCGGTTAGCTGATTCAGTCAGAGGAGCGTAGCGCGGTCCCTGGGCAGAGGCCCGAGACCCGTGCCCCGCGACCCGAGACCACCACTGGGAGCCACCACCATGCCGATGTACGAATACACGGCCCGCAACAGCACCGGCCAGATCCAGAAGGGCCAGCTCGAGGCGCAGAGCACCGACGAGGTGAACGCGCATCTGCGGAAGAACCGCATGATGCTCGTGAGCGTGCGCCAGGCCCCGAAGGCCATCAGCTTCGGCGGGCCGGGCCGCATCAAGACGCGCGACATCGTGATCTTCACGCGGCAGTTCGCGACGATGATCAACGCCGGCCTGCCGCTGGTGCAGTCGCTCACGATCCTCGCGCAGCAGACCGAGAACAAGGCGCTGAAGGACGTCACCAAGGCGGTGGTGTACGACGTGGAGAGCGGCAATACCCTCGCCGACGCCTTCGCCAAGCATCCGAAGGCCTTCACCGACCTCTACGTCAACATGGTGGCCGCCGGTGAGGCGGGCGGTATCCTCGATACGATCCTCCTCCGCCTCGCCACCTTCCTCGAGAAGAACGACGCCCTCGTCCGCAAGGTGAAGGGCGCCATGGTCTACCCGGGCGTCATCATGGCGGTGGCGGGCATCGCCATCGCGGTGCTGCTCGTCTTCGTGATTCCGACCTTCAGCGAGATGTTCGCCTCGGCGGGCATGGAGCTGCCGCTGCCGACCCGCGTGGTCATCGCGCTGTCGGACTTCCTGATCGGGTTCTGGTGGGCCATCCTCGCGGCGATCGGCCTCACGGTCTTCGCCATCCGGCGGTACTACGCCACGGCCGGCGGCCGCAAGCAGATCGACACGATGATGCTGCACGCCCCGGTGCTCGGGGACCTGATCCGGAAGTCCGCCGTGTCGCGCTTCACACGCACGCTCGGCACCCTGATCAGCTCCGGCGTCAGCATCCTGGACGGCCTCGAGATCACCGCCAAGACGAGCGGCAACCGCGTGGTGCACGATGCGGTGATGGAGAGCCGGCAGTCGATCGCCGGCGGCGAGACCATCGCGGCCCCGCTCGAGCGCTCGAGGGTGTTCCCGCCCATGGTCATCTCGATGATCGCGGTCGGCGAGCAGACCGGCGGCCTCGACGAGATGCTGAGCAAGATCGCGGACTTCTACGACGAAGAGGTGGACGTGGCCGTGAGCGCGCTCCTCTCGCTCATGGAGCCGATCATGATCGTGGTCCTCGGCGTGATCGTCGGCGGCATGGTGATCGCGATGTACCTGCCGATCTTCGACATGATGAACGCGGTGCAGTAAGCCGGCCGGGGTCGGCGTGCGGAGAGGCCGGGGGCGCGAGCTCCCGGCCTCTCTGTCTTGTGCCCGGCGCGGGATCGTGAGCGGAGGCCCGAGTCTTGCCGGCTGCAGCCGGGCCCGCACTCGGCGGTGCACCTTTGGTCCCTTTCGTTCATCACGTCGGAGAATCGAAATGCCCTTCAGCACCACCCAGCGAACCGGACTCCTCAGCCTCCTCCTTGCCCTCGGCATCGCCGCCTGCAGCGATGGCGGCACCGGCCCCGGCGACGGCGACGGCAACGACAACGGTACGCAGCTCACGAGCGGCACGCCGGTCACCGGCCGCTCCGGCGGCGAGGGGAGCACGACGCTGTATCGCATCACCGTCCCCACCGGCGCCACACGCCTCACCGTCACGACGAGCGGCGGCACCGGCGACCTCGACCTCTACGTGCGCGAGGGCGCCGAGCCGACGACATCCACCTACGACTGCGAGAGCGCGGGCGGAAACAACGAGGAGCTCTGCGAGCTCGACGACCCCGAGGCCGGGACCTGGTACATCATGCTCGAGGGCTTCGAGGCCTATAGCGGCGCGAGCCTGCTCGCCACGGTCACGCTCGGCGGCGGGGACGTGACGGCCGTGTGCGGCGGGCTGCAGGGCGGTAGCCTCAACGGAGACTGGCGTCGCGCGGGGGACTTCGGTGCCCCGAACGCCGCGGGCATGCTCGTCCGGCACGCGGCCGGCGAGGGTGTCATCGTCGAGAATCCCGGCACGGGCTTCGCAATCGGCGAGGTCAAGTGGCACAGCTTCGACCCCGCGGGATGCACGATTCAGAGCCTTTTCACGAACGAGGCCGGCACGACGCAGGAGTACCGCTCGACGCCCGTGTCCCTGAATGCCGCCGAAACGCAGCTCACCATCGGCCAGGCGATCTATAATCGGGAGTAGGCGGGGCCGGACACGAAAGGCCGGGAACGCACGTTCCCGGCCTTTCGTACGATCGGAGGACGCTTCAGCCCGCCTTCGCCTCCTGCGGCATTCCGCTGTTGATCATCCAGGGCGTGCCATACCGGTCCACGCACATGCCGAAGCGCTCCGCCCAGAACGTCTTGTCGATCGGCATCGTCACCGTGCCGCCGGCCGAGAGCTCGGCGAAGATCCGCTCCGCCTCCGGAGTGTCGTCCATGACGATCGAGACCGACATCCCGCCCGCCTTTTCGTGGGGCATTCCGCCCGCATCCGACGCCATCAGGATCGTCACGCCCTTCAGTGCGAGGCTCGCGTGCATGATCTGCCCGCGGGCCGTCGCCGGCACATGCTCCTCCGCCGGCGTTCCGGCAAAGGTGAACATCGATTCGATGTCCGCCCTCAGCGTCC
>JBLNHD010000008.1:0-5560 GCA_050268825.1 Gemmatimonadota bacterium | reverse complement strand
GCGCGCGTCGTGCTCGCTTCGCGCGCGGGGCCGACGCGAATCGTCTTCGAGGCGATCGGCGGGCACCTTCGCGTTGGCGCCGGCGGACGGATCACGTGGACCTCCACCGGCCCGAGCCGGCTCCTGGCCATCGGTGCGGAAGGAGACGCCGATCTGGAGCGCAGCCTCGACCTCGTCTCGCGCCGGACCGTCGACGGACTGGGCCGCCAGCGCCTGCAGCACGCGGAACAGCTGCACCGCGGCGGCGCGGCGATGCGATCGAGCGGCTTCCCCGGCCTGGCCGATGCCTACGACTGGGCGAAGGTCCGGGGGGATGCGCTGCTCGGGAGCGGCCTCGACGCGGCGGTGCGCGGCGGCGCGGGCGACTCGCTGGGGCTCACCTTCCTCGCGCAGGGAATGCTCGCCGCCGGCCTGTCGCAATTGCCGCGCGCACTGCGCCGCAGCGTCCCCCCGGGCCGCCTGGCGCTCCCGCCCGCCTTTGCGGCGGAGTTCGACGCCTGGGCGGGCGAGGGCGAAGCCGATGACGCCGGCCACCGTCCCGCGCCGGGGCCGGCGCGGGACATCACGGAAGACGAAGTCACCCGACTTCGCGTGCCCGGTCTCGAAGAGATCGCGCGCGGTCAGCTCGGTGGATCGGGCCTCGCGGAGTTCCTGGGGGGAGCGATCGGCCGGCTCTGGGGCATCCGTCCGGATGCGACACGCGGGGAAGTGACGCTCGCACCGGACGCCGCGCTCCTCGGACCTTCGGCCGCGCTCTCGCGCCTTCGCATCGGCCGGACGGTGCTCGACGTACGCTTCCGGCGCCAGGGAGACCTCGTTGCCGTGGCGCTCCGCCGGGGCGCGGGCCCGCCGATCGTCGTGAACGGCAGCCTCCGCGGCGTGTCCTTCGCCGAAGTCCTGCTCGACGGCGAACCGATCGCGGGACCGCGGACGCGCTTCGAGGTCCGCGACGCGCACGACGTACAGTTCCACCTCAGCGGTCGGCCGCCGCTATCTTCACCTCCATCCTGAACGTCTTCAACAGGGAGCCGGTCGTGCGCCTGGGTGCAGCAATGGCCGTGGTGCTGGTCCTCGCAGGCTGCCGGATCGAGAATCGCGCGCCGGCGGGAAGCCTGCGGGACGACGAGGCGATCCGCGGCGTGGTATCCACGTACTATCGCGCGAGCTCGGGCGGGGATTGGCCGCTGGTCCGCACCCTTTTCTGGGATGGCGCGCTGATCCAGCGCGGCCCGTCGGAAGGCGGCGCATGGCGTGCCTTCGAATCGCCGGACGCCTTTCAGGGATGGCTGGAAGCGGGCGGGTGGGCCGCACCACTCGAGCCCGTGCGCATCGATCCCCGGCAGGATGGCGACCTCGCGGCCGTGTGGGTCACCACGCGCCGGGCCGGCACCGAGCGCGGCATGGCGAGCAGCGACCACTTCCTGCTGCGCCGGATCGACGGCGCGTGGCGGATCACGAGCCTCGCGTCGGCCACGTCCACGCGGCCGCCGGTGGCGCACTAGGGTGGCCGACCCTTCCTCGGCAGTGGCTCGCCTCGCCGCCGCGCTCGACACCGAGGGCGAGGCGGACCGGGTGCTCGCCGGTGCCACCCGCGCGCTGCGCGAGGCCACCGGCGCCGAGCGCGTCGAGATCTGGCGCCAGGAGCCGGAGGCACCCGGATTCTACCTCGTGAGTGACCCGCCGGCCGACGGCGCGGAGATGCTGGCCTCGCTCGAGCTGGTGCCCGGTGGAGGCAGCCGCGCGCTGCTCGGGAGCGCCGGTGATGCGCTGGGGATGGTTCGCATCTCGGGCGGCCGCGGCGCCGATCTCGAAACCATCGCGCACCTCCTGTCCATCTACCTGGCCGGCGTGCGCGCGGGCGAGGCGCGAGCCGCGTGGAGCGCCGAGCAGGAGCGGATCGTGGGCGAGGCGCGAGAGTTCACGTCGCTCATCATCGACTCGCTGCCGGTCGGCCTCTACGTGGTGGACCGGGATTACCGCATCCAGATCTGGAACCGGAAACGCGAGACAGGCACCCAGGGCCTCTCGCGGAGCCAGGTCGTGGGGCGGACGGTCTTCGAGGTCCTGACGCGCCAGCCGGCCGATGTCCTCCGTGCCGAGTTCGACGCGATCTTCGAGACGGGCGAGCTGCGGCAGAGCGACATGATGGTGGAGACGCCCGACGGGACGCGCACCTACCGGCTCACGCGCGTCCCGATGCGCCTCGGTGGCGATACGATCACCCACGTGATGACGATCGGCGAGGACGTGTCCGAGTGGCGGGAAGTCCAGGCCCGCATTCTCCAGAGCGAGAAGCTCGCGGCCCTCGGCCAGCTCGCCGCCGGAATCATGCATGAGATCAACAATCCGCTCGCCACGATCGCCGCATGCGTCGCCGCTGGGGAAGGGCGTCTCTCGGAGGTGCAGGGCCCGGGCACCGGGTCGCTGCGCGAGTACCTGGCGATCATCGACAAGGAAGTGCAGCGCTGCACCAACATCGTGGATGGCCTGCTCGACTTCAGCCGGCCGAAAGCCCGCGAGAAGGCCCCGGCCGACCTCAACGACGTGGTCGACGAGGCGCTCGGGTTGCTGCGGCACCACAAGCGCTTCAAGCAGATCGCGCTGCAGCGGGAGCTCGAGCCCCACCTGCCGCCCGTCGTGATCAATCGCGAACAGATCATCCAGGTGCTGATGGCACTGACGATCAACTCGATCGACGCGATGGAAGCGGGTGGCCGCCTGACCATCCGGACCATGACGGGGCGGCGTCGCATGGATGAAGTGATTGTGGAGGTCGAGGACACCGGCCCGGGGATTCCGGGCGCGATGCAGTCGAAGATCTTCGAGCCCTTCTTCACGACGAAGGCGCCCGGGCGTGGCACCGGCCTCGGGCTCTCGATCTGCTACGGCATCGTGGAAGAGCATCGTGGCCGCATCGAGGTGGACAGCCAGCTGGGCCGCGGCGCCACCTTCCGCGTCCACCTGCCGATCGATTTCGACGCGATGATGGCCTCCGTGACCGGAGCCGCCCGATGAAGATTCTGGTCATCGAGGACGACCGGACCGTGGGCCAGTACGTGAAGCGCGGCCTCGATGAGCACGGCTTTCATGCGGATCTGGTGGACGACGGCATGGAGGGGCTGCGGCTCGCCTCGGGCGGACAGTACGACCTGCTCGTGTTGGACCTGCGCTTGCCGGGGATGACCGGGCTGGAGGTCCTGCGGACCCTTCGCGACCGCGGCAACACGATCCCCATCCTCGTGCTCACCGCGCAGGACGCCCTCGACTTCAAGGTGCAGGCCCTCCGGTCCGGCGCGGACGATTACGTGACCAAGCCCTTTGCGTTCGAGGAGCTGCTGGCGCGGGTCGAGGCGCTGGGGCGCCGGCCGCAGCAGCTCCGCTCCCCGCTGGTCCGCATCGACGATCTCGAGCTCGACACGGGGACCCGCGAGGTGCGCCGGGGCGGCGAGCCCATCGAGCTCACTCCGAAGGAGTACACGGTCCTCGAGTACCTGATGCGGCATTCGCCGCGCGTCATGTCGCGGACGCTCATCACCGAGTATGCGTGGGACTATCACTTCGACCCGGGCACCAACATCGTGGACGTCGTGATCAACCGGATCCGCAAGAAGGTCGATTCGGGGCACGCGCGGAAGCTCGTCCACACCGTGCGCGGGGTCGGCTACGTCGTGAAGGCGTGATGTGAGGACGATACGCGCGCGCCTCACCGCCTGGTACACCGTCGCGCTGGCGCTTGCGCTGTTCGCGTTCGGCGCGGCGCTGTACGTGGAGCTGCAGAAACCGAGCGAGCTGGAGCTCGACGAGCGGCTGGAGCTCGAGTCGAGCCTGGCCGTGCGGTGGCTCGAGGACTCGCACCGGGTGCTCGGCCGGCTGGTGCGCCGGGACTCGGTGCCCCCGCTCCTCGTGGCCGACTCGCTGAGCCTCGCCGACATCGGAACCTCGTCCACGCTCAATCCGGCGATCGCCTCCTACTTCGAGGCGTTCCGCGACTACATCGTGATCGTGGACCGCAGCGGAGGCATCCTCTTTCTCTCGGAGTCCGCGCGCGAGCTCGGCTTCTCCGCCATCGACAGCCTGGCCGACCAGATCCCGCCGGCCCTTCGCGCGGTGCCGCCCACCACGCTCTCGATGCAGGGTCCGGGCGGCGGCGTGCGCTACATCGTGACGCCGGTGGCCGGGGCGGGGGAGGATATCGGCGCCGTGCTCGTGGCCGCTCCGCTCGTCCGCGCCTCGTTCGATCCGCGCGTGCTGATCCGCGCGATGCTGGTGATCTCGCCGATCGTCCTCGTCTGCGCCGTGGCGCTCGCCTACTGGCTCGCCGGCACTGCGCTCTCGCCGGTGCGCGGCATCATGGACGAGGTGGATGCGATCAAGGACGGGCGGAGCCTTCACCGCCGGCTCGCGGTCCCGATGTCCGGCGGCGACGAAGTCGCGCGGCTCGCGCTGACGCTCAACGGCATGCTCGCCCGGCTGGAAGAGAGCTTCAGCAGCCTGCATCGCTTCACCGCCGATGCGAGCCACGAGCTCAAGACGCCGCTGATGGTGCTGCGGGCGGGCGTGGAGCGCGCGCTCACGCATCCCGGCACGCCCGCTGAGAGCATCGAAGCACTGGACGAGACGCTCGAGCAGATCAACCAGATGACCGAGATGGTCGAAAACCTGCTCACGCTGGCACGCGCCGACGAGGGCCGGGCGCCGCTCACGGTTGCGCCGACCGACCTGCGGCTGCTGGTGGCGGATGCCGTCGAAACGGCGGGACTGCTCGCGGAAGGCGGGGGCGTCGCGGTCGAGAGCGCCGCGCCCGGCGAGCCGGTGCTCCTGGCCGTCGACAGCCACCGGATCCGCGAGCTCCTCCTCAACCTCGTCACCAACGCCGTCAAGTACACGCCGGCGGGAGGCACGGTCGGCATCGAGCTCGAGGAAACCGAAGCGGCCGCGATCATCCGCGTGCGGGACACCGGCATCGGCGTGGCCCCCGGGGACCTGCCGCACCTCTTCGAGCGCTTCTGGCGCGCCGACCCCGCCCGGTCCCGCACCGGCGAGCGACCGGGAGTGGGGCTCGGCCTCGCCATCACCAAGTGGATCGCCGAAGCGCATGGCGGATCCATTACGGTGGCCAGCCGACCGGGGCGGGGAACGGTCTTCACCGTCCTTCTGCCGAAGCGGGCGGACCAGCCCCTTCCCGAGCCCCTGGCACCGCGCGCCACGCCTCACCCGGCCGACCAGGTCCCGCCTTTCTCCTCGCGGTAGCGAAGGCTCACCCGAAACCCTCCTCCCGGCGCCGGTGATCCGCATCACCTGCCGGAACGCATCCGACCCCGAGTATTGCGGGGACGCCGTCGCTGGCGGGTATCACGAACCTCATCCGGTTGTCATGGATTTGTCATCTTCCGGACGGTGCGGCGAAAGCGATCCGGGGTACGTTAGAGGCGTCCACAGTCTCCCCATTTCCTGCTGGAGGCGCTTTTCGTGTTCGATAACCTGATCGAGTCGAAGCCGAAAAAGCAGCGAACTTTCATGCAGATGGTCTTCTCGATCGTCGTGCATGGCCTGCTGATCT
>JBLNHD010000007.1:0-7424 GCA_050268825.1 Gemmatimonadota bacterium | reverse complement strand
GACATCGACATCCCGCTCGTCGCCCGGCATTTCTACCACCACGCGGGATGGGCGCAGCTCATGGAGACCGAGCTGGCCGGCATGGCCCCGGTGGGTGTGGTGGGCCAGATCATTCCGTGGAACTTCCCGCTGCTCATGCTCGCCTGGAAGATCGCGCCCGCGCTCGCCATGGGAAACACCGTGGTGCTCAAGCCCGCCGAGTTCACGTCGCTCACGGCACTGCTCTTCGCCGAGCTGTGCCGGAACGCCGGGCTTCCTCCCGGCGTCGTGAACGTCGTCACCGGCGACGGGCGCACGGGCGAGGCGATCGTGACCCATCCCGACGTCGACAAGATCGCCTTTACCGGGTCGACCGAGGTGGGGCGGATCATTCGCGTGGCGACGGCGGGGAGCGGCAAGAAGCTCTCGCTCGAGCTCGGCGGGAAGTCGCCCTTCATCGTGTTCGAGGACGCCGATCTCGACAGCGTGGTCGAAGGCGTGGTGGATGCGATCTGGTTCAACCAGGGCCAGGTCTGCTGCGCCGGCTCGCGCATCCTGGCGCAGGAAGGGATCGCCGAGCGGCTCACCGCCAAGCTCCGCGCCCGCATGGAGACGCTCCGCGTCGGCGATCCGCTCGACAAGGCGGTCGACATCGGCGCGATCATCGCGCCGGTGCAGCTCGAAAAGATCACCGCCCTCGTGAAGCAGGGGGCGGAGGAAGGCGCCACCATGTGGCAGCCGTCGTGGAGCTGCCCGACCGAAGGGTGCTTCTATCCGCCGACGCTGTTCACCGACGTATCGCCCAGCGCCACCATCGCGCAGGTCGAGATCTTCGGGCCGGTCGTCGTCATGATGACGTTCCGCATGCCGGCCGAGGCCGTCGAACTCGCGAACAACACGCGATACGGCCTTGCGGCGAGCGTGTGGACCGAGAGCGTGAACCTCGCGCTCGACGTGGCGCCGAAGCTCGCCGCCGGCACCGTGTGGGTGAACTGCACCAACATGTTCGACGCGTCGGCCGGCTTCGGCGGCTATCGCGAGAGTGGGTTCGGGCGCGAAGGGGGGCGGGAGGGGCTGCGGGAGTACGTGAAGCCGCGCTGGACCGCCGGTCGGAAGGCCGGCGCGTCGGCGGCATCGAGCGCCGGGAAGGCAGCCAGGCGCGAAGCGACGCGTGCAGCGGACGCTTCCCTTGCCGTCGTCCGGCCTTCGGAGCTGCCGCCTATCGACCGGACCGCCAAGCTCTACATCGGCGGCAAGCAGGCGCGACCCGACTCCGGGTACAGCATCGTGGTCCACGACGCATCTGGCGCGATCGCCGGTGAGGTGGGCCGCGGCAACCGGAAGGACATCCGGAATGCCGTCGAAGCTGCGCAGAAGGCGGGTGGCTGGACGAAGGGAACGGCACATGCGCGGGCGCAGGTGCTCTACTACATCGCCGAGAACCTGGCCGCTCGCGGCGACGAGTTCCGGAAGCGACTCCGCTCACTCGGTGGCGACCGGGGCTCGGCGCGCGAAGTCGAGCGCGCGATCGAGCGCGTCTTCGCCGCGGCCGCCTGGGCGGACAAATGGGATGGCCACGTGCATCACACGCCGTTCCGGAACGTGACCCTGGCAATGCCGGAGGCGCTCGGCGTTGTCGGCATCGTGTGTCCCGAGGCGGCACCGCTGCTCGGCTTCGTGTCCACCGTGATGCCGGCGATTGCGCTCGGCAACCGCGTCGTCGTGGTCCCTTCCGGCCGCGCGCCGCTCGTCGCGACCGACTTCTACCAGGTGCTCGACACGTCGGACGTGCCGGCAGGGGTGATCAACATCGTCACCGGCGACGCGGCGGAGCTCACCGCCGTGCTCGCGGCGCACGACGACGTGGACGGCCTCTGGCACTTCGGCTCGGCCGAGGGCGCGACAGAGGTGGAGCGGCTTTCCGCAGGGAACATGAAGCGGACGTGGGTGGACTACGGACTCGAGCGGGACTGGTTCGACGAGGAGCAGGGTGCCGGCCGGGAGTTCCTCGAGCACGCGACCCAGGTCAAGAACATCTGGGTGCCGTACGGCGAATAGCGGGGAGGGGCATCGGGGGGCGCTTTCACCGACGAGGTAGTCCCATGGTCGAATACGCCGTGCTCAGCGCGCGCTCGCTGGGCCATACGCTCGGAACCTTCTCGCAGCACATCCGGATGGAGCAGGTGATCGGGGGGCTCGCCGTCGGCCTGCTGCTCTGGATGCTCTGGCGGACCTTCGGACCTCGCTGAGCTTGTCCCCGCCGTTCGAACGCCGGCACTTTGCCGACGAGCAGCGCAGAAACCGCCGGCAGAGCCGGCGGTTTTCCGTTGTCGCCGTGCCGGCCGTCATCGCGGCCGGGATCCCGCTCTGCATCGTCGTCTCGCCGCTGATCTTTGGCGTGGTGCTCCTCGCGGCCGCGCTCTGGAACGTCGTCGCACCGCTCTCCCCGGACCAATGGACCGAGCTGGCGCGCATCGCCAACGCGCTGCCGGAGCTCTGGGCCGCGATCCGCGGGCGGGAATCCGATGTGCCCTGGGCACCGCTCGCGACGCTCCTGCTCGCGCCGGGCGTCGCGGTGATGCTCGTCGCCTGGCCGTTCGTGCGCCGGCTGTCGCGCCTGGCGGGCGCCGGGAGCCTCCTCGAGCTGCTCCCCTCGCGCGCGCCGGATCCGGCGGTGCTCGCGGAACAGCAGCTCGCCAATGCGGTGCAGGAGATGGCGGTCTCGGCGGGCATCCGCTCGCCCACGGTGCGGATCATCGCCGCGCCCGCCGTGAACGTCGTGGCCATCGGGCTCACGACGGACGATGCGACGATCCTGGCCACCGAGGGGTTCCTGGCGGCGCTCGACCGGGACGAGCGGCAGGCGATGGTGGCGCATCTCGTCGGCTCGGTCGGGAACGGCGATCTCGAGATCGCCGCCGTCATCCTCTCGGTGGTGGAGACGTGGGCGCTCGTCACCGCGCTCTTCGAGGCCGTGCTGTACCCGCGCCAGCGGGCGCTGGTGCGGGATTTCGCGGCGGCGTCGTGGAACGTGCTTCGCGGTACGCCCGACGCGGGAGCGGCGCGGTCGGTGGTGAACCGGCTCCTCGGCGGGTCGATGCCCGACCCGATGGAGGTCGCCGAGAATTTCCAGCCGGAGAGCCTCGGAGGTGTGCTCTTCGGGCTCTTCGTGCTCATCCCGCTGCTCGCCACACTCGGCATCGCCTCGATCGCGGCCCGCACCGCATCGTCCCTCTTCACCGTGCTCGGCTTCGGGCCCTGGCTGGCGGCGATGTGGCGCGCGCGCCGCCGGCTCGCCGATGCGACGGCGGTGCAGCTGACGCGGAATCCCACGGCGCTCGCCGACGCCATCCGCAAGCTCGGCGCGGCCGACGTCGAGCTGCCCGAGGCGTGGGCGGTGAACTTTCTCTTCCCGGTGTGGGTGCCGGTGACGCTGGAGAACTCGGCGCGGGCGCAGGGAGCCGGAGAGATCGTCGGGATGCGCCTGGAAACGGAGCCGCGGCTCGAGCACCTGGCCGTGCTGGGCGCCGCCCTCGAGACGGGCAGGCTGTCCTGGCGCGCCCGCCTCCGGCGCGGTCTCGGCACGCCGGAGGAGATCGGCAAGGCGCTGGGATGGGGGGCGCTTGCGCTGGTGCTGTGCCTCCTCCTCCTGCTCGCGAGCCTGGCGCTTACGGCGTGGCTGCTGGGCCTCCTGTGGGCGCTGCTCCAGGCGCTGCTGCCCCGGGCGCGGCCGCCGTCCTGATCTCCACGTCGCGACCGAGGACGCGGGCCAGCACGTCCGCCTTGCGTGCCGCTCCCCAGCACTCGAGGGCGAGGTCGGCCCCCGCGTAGCGCGGCACGACGCTCACCACGAGGCGTTCGTCGGTGAGCGTCGTCGTGAGCGACTCGACGATCGCCGTGTGGCCGCGATCGAGCCCATCGGCCACGCGAAGCACGCCGCTCAGCCGCCGGACGATGGCCCGCTCGTCCGGCGGGAGCTGTCCGTAATCCTCGTCCTTCCGGCTCGGGCCCGACTTCCGGTGATAGCGGCTCACGAGCGCCACGAGCAGGCGGTCGCGCGCGGAGAAGTGCAGCCGCTCGGCGTGCATGATGAGCTGGAAGCTGTGGTGGTGATGCCGCCGGTAGCTGACGAGCTGGCCCACGTCGTGGATGAGCGCCGCGGACTCGAGGAGGAGCCGCTCCTCCGGATCGCCGCCGAGCGCGGGGGCGAGCTGATCGAAGAGCAGGAGGCTGAGGTGCCGGACCTGCTCGATGTGCCGGCGATCCGACTGGCACCGCTCGGCGAACTCGCGCACGAGGCGGAGCGGGTCGCGGCGGCGATCGGCATCGGCGCCGGCCATCTCGAGCAGCAGCCCGTCCCGGAGGCCGAAGGCGCTCACCGTGAGCGAGCGCGCGTTGACGAGCGTGAGCAGCTCGGCGGTCACGGCGAGTCCCGCCAGGATGATGTCCGCGCGCTGCGGGCTCAGCCCGGCCACGGCACGGCGCTGCTCGGGCGACTTCGTCGAGAGCCACTCGAGCAGGTGCTCGACCTCCGCCGTGGCGACCTCGATGCCGTGGACCGTTTCCGGGATCGGCGCGCCGCGCCGCGCGATCGCCATGCGCGCGAGGGAGGTGAACGTGCCGCCCGACCCGATGAGGCGCGAGGTGCCCCAGTCGCGGGTGCTGAGCCCCTTGCGGAGCTGCTTCCGGACATGCGACCGGAGCTTGCGCACCCGGCGGATCGTGTCCGCCGCTTCGTCGAGGTGCAGCTCGGTGAGGCGGACCGCGCCGAGCGGCAGCGAGGCCGTCAGCTCGACCAGGCCGTTGACGGCGCCGATCAGCTCGAGGCTGCCGCCGCCGATGTCCGCGACGAGGGTGCGCGAGGCATCGAGCTTGAAGTGGTACGCGACGGAACGGTAGGAGAGCGCAGCTTCCGTATCGCCGTCGATGATCCGCAGGGGGATGCCGATCTCCTCCTGCACCCGCCGCACGAAGTCCGCGCCGTTGGCCGCCTCGCGCACCGCCGACGTGGCGACCGCGGAGATCCGCGACACACCGCGGCGCTGGCAGACGTCGCGCATCCGGCTGAGCACCTGCACCGCGTGGTCGATGGCGGCATCGTCGAGCCGTCCCGTCTTCGCGAGCCCCTGGGCGAGGCGCGGCTGCTCGCGCACCTCGTCGATGATCGAGAGCCCGCTCGCGCGGTCGTATTCGGCGACGAGGAGGCGGATCGAGTTGGAGCCCACGTCGATGGCGCCGAGCCGCTCGCGCGGCACCGGCGGGCCCTCGACCGTCGCGCCGATGGCGGCCACGGATTCCCCGCTCACCGGGCCGCCTCCCGCGGGTCGCCGCGATCCTCGGCGTGGTGCTTGATCGACTTCCCCTCCACGAGGAACACGACGTCCTCGCCGATGTTGGTGGCCAGGTCCGCCACGCGCTCGAGATTGCGGCTCACGAGGAAGAGCTCCATGCCGGCGCCGATCGTGTGCGGGTCCTCCATCATGTGCGTGAGGAGGATCCGGAAGACCGAGTCGTGCAGCGCGTCCACCTTGTCGTCGCGGAGGCAGACGGCGCGGCCCGCCGCGGCATCGCCGCGGATGAAGGCCTCGAGCGCGTCGGAGAGCATGTCCCGCGCGAGGCGCGCCATCTCGACCAGCTCCGGCTCCGGCGCGATCGCCCGCGCCTGGGCGAGCCGCTGCGTGCTCTGCGCGATGTTCACCGCGTGGTCTCCCACGCGCTCGAGGTCGTTCGCGATCTTGAGGGCGGAGGTGAGCATGCGCAGGTCCCGCGCCATCGGCTGCTGCAGCGCGAGCAGCCGGATGCAGCGCTCCTCGATCTCCATCTCCATGTCGTCGATGACCCGGTCGTTCGCGATCACCTCGGCCGCGCGGCTCGCGTCCCGCTCGAGGAGCGCGTCCACGGCGAGGCCGAGGGCGGCCTCGGCCTCGCCGGACATCGTGAGGAGGCGCACCTTGAGGTGGCTCAGCTCGTCGTGAAAGTGGCGGTGAACGTCGAGGCTCATCCGAATCTCCCGGTGATGTACGCTTCGGTCCGCTCGTGGGCGGGGGTGGTGAAGATCCGCTCGGTCGGGCCGAACTCGACGAGCGCGCCGTCCTCGAGGAATGCGGTGAAGTCCGAGACGCGCGCCGCCTGCTGCATGTTATGCGTGACGATGACGATCGTGTAGTGTCGCTTCAGCTCGACGATGAGCTCCTCGAGCTTCTGCGTCGAGATCGGGTCGAGCGCGGAGGCCGGCTCGTCCATCAGCAGGACTTCGGGCCGGTTGCCGAGGGCCCGCGCGATGCAGAGCCGCTGCTGCTGTCCGCCGGAGAGGCCGGTGCCCGGCTCGTCGAGGCGATCCTTCACCTCGTCCCAGAGCACCGCGGCGCGCAGGCAGCGCTCCACCAGCTCGGGGAGGTCCCGCTTCGGCACGAGCGCGTTGAGCAGCGGCCCGTAGGCGACGTTGTCGTAGATCGACTTCGGGAAGGGGTTGGGCCGCTGGAAGACCATGCCCACCCGCTGCCGCAGCCCCACGAGGTCGATGCCGGGGGCGAACACCGACTGTCCCTCGATCCGGATGTCTCCCGAGTACCTCGCGCCGGGCACGAGGTCGTTGAGCCGGTTGATCGAGCGCAGGAACGTCGACTTGCCCGAGCCCGACGGCCCGATGATGGCGGTGACCGCCTGCCGGGGAATCGTGAGGTCGAGCGCCCGGATCACCGCGCGCGCGCCGTACGCGAAGCCGAACCCGTCCACCTCGACCGCAGGCGCCTGGCTCCCGGCGGGCGTGCGCGGCGTGAGCGTCGTGGCGCTCAGCGCGAGCGGGGCGGGGCCCGTCATCCGAACCGCCCCGTGATGTAGGCTTCGGTCTGCTCGTTCCGGGGCGCCGTGAAGATGCCGCGCGTCGGCCCCGTCTCGACCATCGTGCCCAGGTAGAAGAACGTCGTCGTGTCGGAGACCCGCGCGGCCTGCTGCAGATTGTGCGTCACGATGACGATCGTGAACTCCTCCTTGAGCGTGAAGAGGAGCTCCTCGATGCGCTGCGTGCCCTGCGGGTCGAGCGAAGCCGTCGGCTCGTCGAGCAGGATCACCTCCGGCTGCGGTGCGATGGTCCGCGCCACGCAGAGCCGCTGCTGCTGCCCGCCCGAGAGCGCGAGCGCATTCTCATCGAGCCGGTCCTTCACCTCGTCCCAGAGCGCCGCCTGGCGGAGCGCCCGCTCGACGACGTCATCGAGCGCCGCCCCCTTCACCTTGCCCACCCGGCTGTCCACCCGGAGACCCGCCGCCACGTTGTCGTAGATCGACATCATCGGGAACGGCGTCGGCTTCTGGAAGACCATGCCGATCCGCCGCCGGAGCTGCATCGGATTGATCTTCGGGGCGTAGATGTACTCGCCGTCGAGCAGGACGCGGCCGGTGATCCACCCGCCCTCGCTCAGCTCGTGCATGCGGTTGAGGGTGCGCAG
>JBLNHD010000006.1:0-3085 GCA_050268825.1 Gemmatimonadota bacterium | reverse complement strand
AAGGCGAGATTGAAGCCCACGAACATGAGCGCCGCGCTCGTGAGCCCCGCCTTCTCGCTGAGCATCCGCCCGGTGATCTTCGGCAGCCAGTAGTACATCCCCGCGAGGAGGGGAAAGATCGAGCCGCCGATCAGCACGTAATGCAGGTGCGCCACGACGAAATACGTATCGTGCGCCTGCTGGTCGAACGGCACCGAGGCCACCATGACGCCGGTGATCCCGCCGATCACGAAGATCACGAGCCCGGCCAGCACGAAGACGAGCGGCGTGCGCCACATCGGGCGCCCGGTCCAGAAGGTGGCGATCCATCCCGCCACCTGCACGCCGGTTGGAATCGCGATCATCATGCTCGCGGCCGAGAAGTACCCCATCGCCACGGGCGAGAGCCCGGTGGTGTACATGTGGTGCACCCAGAGCCCGAAGCTCAGGAAGCCCGTCGCCACGATCGCGAGCACCACCAGCGTGTAGCTCACCACCGGCCGCCGCGAGAACACCTGCACGATGTGCGTCACGATCCCCACGGCCGGGAGGAACATGATGTACACCTCGGGATGCCCGAACGACCAGAAGAGGTGCTGCCAGAGCAGCGGATCCCCTCCCCTGTCGGCGAGGAAGAAGCTCGTGATCTCCTTCCGGTCGAGCTCCAGCATGAACGTGCCGACGATGAGCGGGGTGAACGCGAAGACGATCATGAAGGCCGTGACCAGCATCGCCCAGCCGAAGACGGGGATCCGGTTGATCGACATCCCGGGCGCGCGCATGCGCAGGATCGCGACGATCATCTCGGACGCCGCGCCGAGCGCCGCAATCTCCGCGACGCTGAGCCCGATGTCCCAGAAATCCATGTTGATGCCCGGCGAGTACTCCTTGCTCGTGAGCGGCATGTACGCGAACCACCCGCCGTCCGGCGCCACGCCGAAGAGAAAGCTCGAGTAGAGGAGGATGCCGCCGAAGAGGTACGTCCAGTAACTCAGCGCGGTGAGCCGCGGGAACGGGAGGTCCCGCGTGCCGAGAAGCAGTGGCAGCATGTAGTTCGCCAGCGCCTCGATGAACGGAATGACGAAGAGGAACATCATCGTCGTTCCGTGCATCGTGAAGAGCTGGTTGTAGGTCTCGGCGTCGAGGAAGGTGTTCTCCGGGGAGCCGAGCTGGATCCGCATCAGGAGCGCGAGCAAGCCGCCGACGACGAAGAACGCGAACCCCGTCACCATGTAGCGGTGGGCGATCGGGATGTTGTTCACGTCGCGCAGATATCCGGCGATCCCTTTCGGGCTCTCCCACTGCTGCTCGAACGCCGCCCGCCGCGATTCGGGCGTGCCCTCGTGGCGGTCCGTGCCCGGCGCCATGCTACTCGAGCCCCATCAGGTAGTGAACGATCGCGTGCAGCGTATCTCGCGCGAGCGGAACGCTCGGCATCTTGCTGCCCGGCTTGAGCGCCTGCGGATTCGCCACCCAGCCCATCAGGTGAGCGCGCGTGTTGGGGAGGATCCCCCCCGCCAGGGTCGAACGGCTGGCCAGGTGCGTCAGGTCGGGCCCGAGCCGACCGCCGGCCGGCGTGCCGCGCACTGTGTGGCAGAGAATGCAGCCGGAGGCGAGGAACGCCCCTTCCGCGGCGCGACTGGCCGAATCCACGCGAGTGGCCGCCGGCCGTCGCTGGCCAGCCGCCCATGCTTCGTATGCTTCCGGCGCCTCCGCGTGGACCGTCAGCACCATGCGCGCGTGCTGCAGCCCGCAGTACTCGGCGCACTGGCCCCGAAACGCTCCGGCTCTGTCCGCCTGGAGCCAGAACACGTTCCTCCGCCCGGGAATCAGGTCCATCTTCCCCTGGAGCGATGGGACCCAGAAGCTGTGGATGACGTCGTCCGAGTAGAGATGCAACTCCACCGGGCGGCCCACGGGCACCCGGATCTCGTTCGCGGTGACGAACTGCCGGGCGGGATCCGGGTCCACATAGCGCACCTCCCACCACCATTGCTTCCCGCGGACCTCGACGATGAGCGCGGGCTCGCGATTCGAAGGATCGTTGGCGCGCAACGCGCTGAAGGTATAGAAGAGGATCGGCACGAGGATCAGCAGCGGGATCGCCGCGCCCGTCAGGACGATCCACCGGGTGCTCCTCCGGTCCGCTTCCGCCGGGCGCGGCCCCGACGCGCGGCGACGGTGGGTGAGCGCGTGGACCAGGGCAATGCAGAAGATGACGAATACCGCGGCGCCCACTGCCGTGAGCACGAAGGCCAGCGCATCGATCTGTCCCGCCCCCGGACCGGCCGGCTCGAAGGCCGACTGGACACCGGGAAACGCCCCGTCGCTCTGCACGCGTTGGCCTCGCAGTCTTGTGGGAGCGGGCTAGCTGCCTCCGCCCGAGCCACTGGCGATGTTGCCCGTAGTACGTCCCTCGGCCACCGCCCCGCCGGACCCGCTGCCCTCCGGTTGCGGCGGGGCGATCGACTGGACGTAGGCCACGATCCGCCAGATCGACTCCGCCGGAAGGCGGCCCCCGAAGGAGGGCATGCCGTTCGGCCGGCCCTGTGCCACGGATGCGAAGATCTGGCCTGGTTCTCCGCCGTAGATCCAGTCGGCATCGGCGAACGGCGGCCCGATCCCGCCGCCACCGAGCGCGCCATGGCACCCGGCGCAATTCATCGCGTTGTACAGTTGCTCCCCATCGCGCGCGGCGGCGGGGTCGTTCGCGAGGGGATTGGCGAGGGCGGGGTCGTCGGAGGGAACGCCTGGCGCCGCTCCCGCCTCGAGCGCGCTGGTCCGCACCGCGGCGAGCGTGCCCTGGCCGCGCGGTTCGCGCGGATGCTCCGCCGGCGGCGGCTCACAGGCCGCGGCGGCGAGCACTGCTGCGAGGAGCGGCGCGGGATTCCACATCGTTCGAGGGTCGTACCGAA
The DNA here is from genome assembly GCA_050268825.1 of Gemmatimonadota bacterium. GTDB lineage: Bacteria > Gemmatimonadota > Gemmatimonadetes > Gemmatimonadales > GWC2-71-9 > CAMLLJ01. The sequence continues at coordinate 191 of JBLNHD010000006.1, read as the reverse complement.
TGGAGCGGGGTGCCGTGTGGCGGGTCACAAACCGGCGGATCCTCTGCCGGACCGGACGAGGGGGAGCGGTGAAGCGGCGGACGCTCGTCGACCGATCGCCGATCGAGTTGATGCCGGCCCGGCGGCCGACACACCTGGGCCGGAGCAGTCCCCCGCTCCGGCCACCCGACACGTCCGAATCGCCCGTGGAT
>JBLNHD010000005.1:0-4744 GCA_050268825.1 Gemmatimonadota bacterium | reverse complement strand
TTCTTCGAGATTGCGCGCCGCGCCGAAGAAGCGCTTCGGCCGCTGAAGCGCGTTGGCGTCGACACCACCGGTGAGGACCTTGCCGGAAGAGGGCACGACGGTGTTGTAGGCGCGGCCGAGGCGGGTGATCGAGTCGAGCAGGATGACCACGTCCTTCTTGTGCTCGACCAGGCGCTTGGCCTTCTCGATGACCATCTCGGCGACGGCGACGTGACGCGTGGCCGGCTCGTCGAAGGTCGAGGCGATGACCTCGCCCTTCACCGTGCGCTGCATGTCGGTGACTTCCTCGGGCCGCTCGTCGATCAGCAGGACGATGAGGAAGACCTCGGGGTGGTTCTTCTCGATCGACTTGGCGATGTTCTGCAGCATCACCGTCTTGCCGACCCGCGGCGGGGCGACGATCAGGCAGCGCTGGCCCTTGCCGACGCCGACCTGGGCGAGCAGGCGCATCTCACCGTCCAGGGTGATGCCTACGCCGGCAGCGGGGATCAGATCGCGCGCGTCGTCGGCCTGGAGCCGCCCTATATCGAGTTCGTGCCCGGCCGCCGCGAGGTGAGCGGCGGCAACGTGCTGGCGCGGTGGACGCGCACGCTCGGCGCGCGCTCCGAAGTGCGCATCCAGGGCTACTACGATCGCGCGGTGCGGACCCAGCTTCCGGCCACCGGCCGGGTGGCGGTCGACATCGCCGATGTCGAGGTGCAGCAGCGCTTCGGCCTGGGCCGCCAGAACGTGGTATGGGGCGCGGGACTCCGGTTCGTTTCCGACGAGCTCGAAGACGTCTTTGCCATCGGTCTCGTGCCGCCGGCGCGGCGTACCCACCTGCTCACGGATTACGCGCAGGACGATATCGAGGTCGTTCCGGGCAAGGTCTTTGCGACCCTCGGAGCCAAGCTCGAGCGCAACGACTTCAGCGGTGTCGAGTTCCAGCCCAACGCCCGCGTGCGGTGGTCGCCCGTGCCGAAGCATACCGCATGGTCGAGCGTCTCCCGCGCCGTCCGGATTCCTTCCCGCCTCGACACCGATATCCGGTTCATCACGGCGGTGCTTCCAACGTCGCCGCTCACGCTCGTCCGCATCGAGGGGAACGAAAACTTCAATTCGGAATCGGTGATCGCGGCCGAAGCCGGATATCGCGGCGAGCTCGCGTCCTGGTTCTCGGTGGATGTGTCGCTGTACCACAACTGGTACGATCGGTTGCGCACGGTGCACCCCCTCGCGCCGGTGTCCGAGAACGGGCTCACGATCCAGCCGCTCACCATCGACAACGACGCCACGGGGCGGACGTGGGGCGGAACGATCGCCGCCAACTGGCGGCCGACGAGCCGGGTGCTCGTGCGCGGGTCGTATACCCGGCTGGAAATGCGGGTGACTCCGGGCGCCGACGCGCCGCCCGGTTCGACCCCGAACATTGCACCGGGGGCCAATCCGGAGCACTTCGGATCACTCGCGGCCTACATCGACCTCCCGGGAGACTTCGAGCTTCATCTCATCGGCCGCTACATCGGCGAGCTGACCGAGCCGGTCATCGACGAGTACGTCGAAGCCGGGTTCCGCTTCGGCTGGCAGGTCCTGCCGAACCTGGGAATCGGCCTCCGGGGCGAAAACCTCCTGCACGACCGCCATGCGGAGTTTGCCGCCGCCCCCCAGCGTGAAATGCCGCGCCGCGGCGAGCTGCACCTCGAGTGGCGCTTCTGACCGGAGCGCCCACCCGCTGGCTCGTCATCCTGCTCGGCGTGATGCTGCCGGGGCGGGCGCTTGCCCAGGCGGTGGAGCGCCCCGAGTACGAGGTCAAGAGCGCGTACCTCGTCAACTTCCTCCTGTACGCGACCTGGCCCCCGGACGCGCTCGCGCCCGACGATGCCCTGCGTCTCTGCATCCTCGGCGAGAATCCCCTCGGGGACTTCCTGGACGAAGCAACCACGGGACGGAGCATCCAGGGGCACGCGATTCGGGTCATCCAGGTGGACCGCGTGGTGGAGGCGGACCGGTGCCATGCCGCCTTCATCGCCGCCCGCAACCGGATCCCCGCCGCGGTATGGCTCGAGCGCCTCCGCGGAAGGGCCGTACTTTCGATCGGTGAAGGCGAGGAGTTCCGCCGTGCCGGAGGCATGATCACGCTGACGGTCGAGGACCAGACGGTGCGGTTCGAGGTGAATCTCCGTGCGCTGCGCGACGTCGGTCTCGACCTGAGCTCCCGCGTGCTCCGGCTCGCGCGGAACCGGGAAGGCGGCTGATCGTGCGCCCGTTCCGCGATCGCCCCATCCGGCAGAAGGTGCTGATCCTGATCGTGGCCGCGAGCGTCGTTGGCCTGCTCTTTGCCGGCGCCTTCGTCTCGATCTACGACATGGTCAGCTTCCGGCGGCGTGCGGTCACCGACGTGCAGGCGCTCGCCGGCGTCGTAAGCTCCAACGCCATCTCCGCCCTCGTCTTCAACGACACTGCGGCCGCGCGCGAGGACCTCCGTGCGCTGGCCGACCGCCGTGAGATCGGAACGGCCGCCATCTACCTCCCGGATGGCCGGGAGTTCGCCCGGTACGCCCGTCCCGGCGGCCCGTCGCCGATCGCGACCCCCCCCGACGGCGAGCAGACCACATTGCTCGCCGACCGCCTCGTCTCCGTCACGCGCCTCACCTCCGACGGCGTGCACCACGGATGGCTCCGAATCCAGTACATGCTGCCCGGGTTCACGAGCCGCCTGCCCCAGTACGCGATGGTGGCGGCAGCGGTCCTGACCGCGCTCGCCGCGGCCGCTGCCCTGCTGCTGGGCGCGTTGGGGCGCTCGGTCTCAGGGCCGCTGCACCAGCTCGCCGCGACTGCCCGCACCCTGGCCGCAACCAACGACCTGCGGATTCGCGCGGCGCCGCGGGCCGATGACGAGATCGGCTCGCTCACCAGGGCGTTCAACCGCATGCTCGACACGCTGGAGGAGCGCGACGCCGCGCTCGCCGATCGCGCTCGCGCACTGCGCGAGAGCGAGGAACGGCTGCGGCTCGCGCTCGGCGCCGCGACGATGCGCACCTGGATGATGCCGCTGGCCGCCGGCCCCGCACGCGTCACCGCGGACCCGGCAGCCATGGCGGAGTTCCTCGGCACGGTGCATGCCGAAGACCGTGCCGCCGTCGAAGCTGCGATCGAGCACGCCGTGACCGCGCGGGGCGCCCTCGAGGTCGAGTTCCGGACCATACCCGGTGCCGAGCCCGAGCGCAGGATCGCCCTCCGCGGGCACGTCTCCGGCGAGGCGGACGGGCCCGGCCCGCAGCTGATCGGCGTGGCGCAGGATGTGACGGGGCGGCGCCAGCTCGAGGCGCAGCTGATGCAGGCGCAGAAGATGGAGGCCATCGGCAACCTGGCCGGCGGCATCGCGCACGACTTCAACAACCTGCTCACCGGGATGATCGGGCACCTCAAGTTCGTCCAGCGCGCCGTCCCGCCCGGGACGCAGGTGCGCGCCGACGTCGACGAGGTGGAGCGAGCGGCTCGCCGCGCCGCCGCACTCACGTCGCAGCTCCTGTCGTACGCGCGCCGCCAGATGGTGACGCCGACGGTGATAGACGTGAACGCGGCCGTGAGGGCCATCGAGCCGATGCTCCAGCGCGCGCTGGGCGAGACCATCGCCCTCGAAACGCAGCTCGGCGAGGGGCTCGCGCCCGTGCGGGTGGATGCCGGGCAACTCGAGCAGGTGTTCGTCAATCTTGCCGTCAACGCCCGCGATGCCATGCCGGAGGGCGGCCGGCTCCTCATAGCAACCGCCCGGCGCGAGGTAGCCGATGGCGCCGCGGGCTCGCAGGCGGCCGGCGCGTACACCGAGATCGCGGTGACGGATACGGGCGCGGGCATCCCGCCCGATGTCCTGCCGCACATCTTCGAGCCCTTCTTCACCACGAAGCCGGTGGGGCAGGGCACGGGCCTCGGGCTCGCGATGTGCTACGGCATCATCAAGCAGGCCGACGGACACATCCTGGTCGAGAGCCAGGTGGGCCGCGGGACCACCATCCGGATCAGGCTTCCCGCGCTCGCGGAGTCGGGCACCGCACCCGAGCGGCAACCGCCGCCACCGGCCGACGCCGCCGGCGGCAGTGAGTCCATCCTTCTGGCGGAGGACAACCCCGCGATCCGGGAACTGGCAGCGCGAACCCTCCGGGAGGCCGGCTACCACGTCATCGAGGTCGAGGATGGCGCGCGGGCGCGGGAGGTGGCGGAGCGGCCCGGCAGCGGAATCGACCTGCTGATCACCGATGTCGTCATGCCGGGGCAGACCGGGCGCGAGCTCGCCGCGGCGCTGAGGCGATCGCGGCCCAGCCTCCCGGTGGTCTTCATGTCCGGCTATTCCGATGTGGCCGGCGATGGCCACGACCCGGCGGATCCGTTTCTCGCCAAACCATTCGCACCCGACGACCTTCGCCGGGCTGCGCGACAGGCACTCGATGCCCGGCGCGGCGCAACCGCGTAGGAGCCTCCTGCGCCCCGCGCCGAGCTGGCGCTGTCACCCCGGGCCCGCGCTCTCCGTACGGACGGCAGATCGGTGTCGCCCAATCTCCGCCGGAGGCCTCATGTCCCGACTCGCTGCAACCGTCGCGCTGAGCACCCTCACCGCAGTGCTGGCCCCCGCGCTCTCCGCCCAGGCGAGGGCCGCCGGACCCGGGGAGACTGCCACGGCGCGCGTTTCCGCCGAGCGCGAGGTGCTTGCCACGGTCGATTCCTTCCTCGCCGGACTGCGCACGAAGGACACCGCGCTGATGGCCCG
>JBLNHD010000004.1:0-2914 GCA_050268825.1 Gemmatimonadota bacterium | reverse complement strand
GGTCACCGTGCCGCGCACGACCGCGGTGGTGGCCTGCGACTGGGCGGCAAGGGGTGCAGCAGCGAGCACGAGCAGGAGGAGCGGCGCAAAGCACGACCGGGCGGTCAGCATTCGATTTCTCCGGTGGAGAGGGTCGAACGGCGCTGTCAGGGGAGCGGGATGACGTTAGGGGCCAAAGGAAAAGGCGGCAAGGGGGGAGACGAAAACGCCCGCCGAAGCGGGCGTTTCGTTCCTGCGGCGGTTCGGCTCAGTTCCCGCCGAGCCGGACGCGCTCGATGAACGTGGTGGAGCCGTTCTGCGTCACCGCCATGACGCTGAGGGTGGCGATCTTCCCGGCCCCGACCGAGCGGAGCGCCGCGGCGAGCTCCGTCTCGCTGCGCACGGCGCGCCCGTCCACCGACTGGATGATGAACGCCGCGCCGCCGCCCGGCCCGGCGAGATTCGCCTCCCAGGCGGGGCCGCCCGGGGTGACGGCGGTGATGAGGACGCCCTGGGTGCCGGCCGCGAGCCCCAGCTGCTGCGCCAGCGCCGACGTGACCTGCTGGACCCGGGCACCGAGCAGCTCCTGCGAGGCACCGGACGACGGGGTGCTGGCGGGCTCCGATTCGCCCTCCGCCTCTTCGGTGTCCGGATCGGGGTTGGCGTCGCTCAGTGACTCGAGCTCGACCCGGAAGGTGCGGCGGTCACCGCCCTCCCGCGCCACCTCGATGGCCACGGTTTCGCCGGGCTTCCGGAAGCCGATTTCCTGCTGCAGCTGGCCCACGCGATCGATGCGCTTCCCGTCCACGCCGATGATCACGTCGCCCGGCCGGATGCCCGCCTTGCCGGCCGGCGAGTCCTCGCCCGACAGCCCGCTCACCAGGACGCCGCGGATCTCGTCGAGCCCGACGTCCTCGGCGTCGTACCGGCTCGCCTCTTCGATCTGGACGCCGATGGCGGCGCGGTGGACCCGGCCGTCGGTGATGAGCTGGCGCATGACGTCCCGCACCAGGTTGATCGGAATGGCGAAGCCGTAGCCCGAATAGAATCCCGTCTGGCTGGCGATCGCCGAGTTCACGCCGATCACTTCACCCCGCACGTTGACGAGCGGGCCGCCCGAATTGCCGGGGTTGATCGCGGCGTCCGTCTGGATGAAGTCCGCGATGTCCAGGTTGCTGCGCTGCAGGTCCCGGAGGGCTCGCCCCTTGGCACTGATGATGCCCGACGTGACGGTGAAGGTGAGGCCGTCGCTCAGCGGGTTGCCGATGGCCAGCACCCACTCGCCGATCTTGTTGGCGTCGCTGTCGCCGAGCGCGGCGGGCCGCAGGTTCGTCGCATCGATCTTGAGGACGGCCACGTCGGTGGCGGGATCCGCGCCCACCACGGTGGCGGTGAACTCGCGCCGGTCGAAGAGGCGGACGGTGACCCGCTCCGCACCTTCGATGACGTGGTTGTTCGTGAGGACGTAGCCGTCGGTGGAGACGATGAACCCGGACCCGCTCCCCTGCTCGATGCGGGGCTCCCCGCCGCGGTTTCGCGGACCGAAGAACTGCTCGAAGCCGGGAGGGACGCGCCGGGTGGACGGCTGCGCCGACCGGCGCGCCTGGATATAGACCACGCTCGGCACGACGGCGTCGGCCACCGCCGCAAGCGCATCGCTGAACTCGGCGAGGGGGCGCGCCTCGGGAATCGACGGCGCCGCAACCGGGGTGATGGCCGCCGGGCGGGCGGCCGGCTGCTGCGCGAAGCCGCTGCGCGGAAGGTCGAGCAGGCCGGCAAAGAGCAGCCCGAGCGCGAAGGCGAGCGACACGAGCGCGCCGAACTTGAGCCAGTTGAGTGAGCGAACGGACATGCGTCGATCCTGACTGCGGTGTACGGTTGAGAAGCCTCCTCTAATCTAACGAGGATGCATCGGGGGCGGTTTCGGTTGCGCGGGGTGGAAAGGTGGAAGGGTGGAAGGATGGAACCTGGGGAACGAAATCATTCCCGTGTTCCACCTTTCCACCCTTCCACCCTTCCACCGCCGTTTCCTACTTCTTCGGCTCGTCCACGATCTCGTAGTCCGCTTCGACCACGTCCTCCTGGGGAGCCTCCCCCGCCGGCGCCTCAGTGCCGGGGGCTGCGCCGGCCTGCTCGGTGCCGCTCTGGCTCTGGTAGAGCGCAGCGCCGGCCGCCGAATAAGCGGCGTTCAGCTCATCGAGGGCGGTGCGGATGCCGTCCGCCTCGCCGGTCCGGAGGGCCGCCTTGCCGCCCTCCACCGCCGCGTCGAGGCGGGACTTCGCCTCGGCGGGGAGCTTGTCCACCCACTCCTTGCTGTCCTTCTCGACCTTGTAGACCAGGCCGTCCAGCTGGTTGCGGGCTTCGATCTGGTCGCGGCGCGCCTTGTCTTCCGACGCGTGCGCCTCCGCGTTCTTGACCATCTTGTCGATCTCCGCGTCGGACAGCCCGCTCGACGCCTCGATCCGGATCTTCTGTTCCTTGTTCGTCGCCTTGTCCTTGGCCGACACGTGCAGGATGCCGTTCGCGTCGATGTCGAACGTGACCTCGACCTGCGGCATGCCGCGCGGAGCAGGCGGGATGCCCGTCAGCTGGAACTTGCCGATGGTGCGGTTGTCGGTCGCCATCTGGCGCTCGCCCTGCAGCACGTGGATCTCGACCGTCGTCTGGTTGTCCTCCGCCGTCGAGAACACCTCCGACTTCTTGGTCGGGATGGTGGTGTTCCGCGGGATGAGCACGGTCGTGACTCCGCCCAGCGTCTCGATGCCGAGCGAGAGGGGGGTCACGTCGAGGAGCAGCACGTCCTTCACGTCGCCCGCGAGCACGCCGCCCTGGATCGCGGCGCCGATCGCGACGACCTCGTCGGGATTCACCCCCTTGTGGGGCTCCTTCCCGTCGAAGATCTTCCGGACCAGGTCCTGCACCTTCGGCGTGCGCG
>JBLNHD010000003.1:0-6423 GCA_050268825.1 Gemmatimonadota bacterium | reverse complement strand
GGATCGTGGAGCCCTCCCGGGGAGTGGAGGGGGTGGGCGGGCGGGCGAGCCCTCTTCGACCCTGGTGGAAATTCTGGTGAGCGCTGGCCGGCGCATGTGACTCGGACGGGAGCTGGCGAATGCATCGTGTCAGGCAGGAGGACCTTCCATTCCGCGGAAGCTCGCATCACTTCGTCGGTGCGGACCACGGCGGTGTCGGGATCTCGGCATTTCTCCTGAACGCCGAACCCGGGCGCGGGCCGGGACCGCATCGCCATCCCTACGACGAAGTCCAGTTCATTCGCGAAGGCCGCGCACGGTACGTGGTGGATGGGCGCGAGTTCGAGGCAGGCGCGGGAGACATCCTCGTGATCAAGGCGGGGGAGGTGCACAGCTTCACCGCCATCGGCGAGGAGCGGCTGGTGCAGGTGGACGTGCACCTGAGCCCGCACTTCATTCAGGAATCCGTCGGCGGCTAGTTCTCCCTCACCCGGCAGCCTCCATGACCGACCCGCGGGACTACCCCTACGCGACCTTCCTCAACGTCGAATATCCGCCGCTCACCGTCGTAGACATCCCGGCGCTCGTCGCGGCGAACACGGCCACCTGGTACAACCAGACGCTCTCCCGGGTGAACGACTCGGTCGTGCGGCTCGCCGTCATTCAGGGCGAGTATCACTGGCACAAGCACGACGATCTCGACGAGTTCTTCCTCGTGCTCGAAGGGCGCCTCCTGATCGACCTCGAGGGGCGGACGGTAGACCTCTCGCGCTGGCCGGGGTTCGTCGTCCCGAAGGGGGTCGTGCATGGCACGCGCGCGCCCGAGCGGACGGTGATGATCATGGTCGAAGGCGCGGATATCGTGCCGACCGGGGATGCATGATCCGTCCTTTCCGGGTCCGGACGTACTGCTGACCATCCCGGAGGAGCGCATGCGCTCGGAGCGCGAGCGTGCCGAGGCCGCCGAGAAGTACGATCGGCAGATCCGGCGAGAGACGGTCGCGCTCGTCGTCGTCTGCTGGGGGTGGATTCTGCTCGGGTCGTGGTGCCTCGCGCTCAGCGTGCGCACGCCCGACATGCTGACGTCGCAGATCCTGGAGCGCGTCGGGCCGGGCGTGGGCTTCGGGGGGATCTACTTCACCGTCGTCGCATGGTTCGTGCGGCGCTCCGAGCGCGGCGACTTCGGCTGAACGGCGCGCCGATGCGACCCCCGTCCTGATGCGGCTGCCCGCCCTCCCCGATCGAACATTCGCCATCCCTGTTCTCGGGCGCGGCCTCACGATCTGGGCCGCCGCCCGGGCTGCGCTGGCGCTCGCGAGTTGGCTCATGGCCGGCAGGGCCGAGCCTCTGACGCTCGCTGTCACGCGCGGCGCCTCCGCCTGGGTCGTGCTGGTGGCCGGTGTGCTCGGGCTCCTGGAGATTCGCCGCCGAAACGAGCATCTCCTCCTCGCCAACCTCGGTGTTTCGCAGCCGACGCTCGCCGCGCTGGCCGGGATCCCCGCACTGATCGGCGAGCTCGTCATCGCCGTCCTCACGGGCAATGGCGCTGCTCGAAGCTGACGCCATCGGGAAGGCGTACGGGCCGCGTCGGGTGCTCACGGCGGCGTCGTTGCGTGCGAATCCCGGCGCGATCACGGCGCTGTGCGGGAGGAATGGGAGCGGGAAGTCCACCCTGCTCGCCATCGCGGCCGGATGGCGGCAGGCCGACACCGGCACGCTTCACTTCGACGGGCGGGCCTGGCTGAGACCGCGCCTTCCGGCGCTGGCGGCGCACGGCCTCTTCTATCTTCCCGACCGGGCGATCCTCACCCCTGCGATCCCGCTCGGCCGGCAACTGGAGGTCGTGGAGCGTCGCTGCGGCACTTCCGGGACGGCCGCGGCGATTGCGGCGGGCCTCGGCCTGAGCTCCTGCCTCGACCTGCTCCCGCCGCGACTCTCGGGCGGGGAAACCCGGCGCGCCGAGCTCGCGCTCGCCTGCGTGCGACGGCCACGCTGCCTGCTGGCCGACGAGCCCTTTCGTGGGATCTCGCCGCTCGATGCCGAGGCGATCGTGGGGGCACTGCGCGTGCTGGCGCGCAACGGGTGCGCCATCGTCGTGACCGGCCATGAGATCGCCGTGCTGCTCGAGATCGCGGACACGGTGACGTGGTGCGCCGAAGGGACGACCGTGCAGTTTCCTTCCGTCGCAGCCGCGCGGGACGACTGGCGCTTCCAGCGCGATTACCTGGGCGCCGAGCTCGAGGTCCCCTCCGCCGGTCGCACGCCCCCAGGAGGCTCGGATGACTGAGACGTTCATGATCGCGCCGGCGGGCACGCGCCCGCTCTGGGTCCTCGTCCCTGCGGGCCTGCTCATGGCGGCGGTGCTCTGCGCACTGCTCCTGAGCCTCTACGGCTCGAGGGCCGCACGCTTCGAGGTCTCGGCCGCAGGGCTTCGGCTCCGCGGGGATTTCTACGGCCGGTTCATTCCGGCCGATCAGCTGCGCGCAGCGGAGGCCCGCCGAGTCGACCTCGCGCGGGAGCCATCACTGCGGCTCAGGCTCCGGACCCTGGGCACCGGCCTTCCGGGATACCAGGCAGGGTGGTTCCGCCTTGCCGGTGGCGGGAAGGCACTCGTGTACCTCACCGATCGGTCGCGCGCCGTGCATGTGCCTACGCGCCGCGGATACTCGGTCATCGTGACGCCGGCCGATCCCGATGCGTTCGTGGAGTCGATCCGGCGCCTGAGCGCCACGCGCACTCGATGAACGAGCGACGCACCGTTCGCGGAGGCCTCCTGGCGCTCGCGCTCGTGTTTCTCGCCTGGGAAGCATTCGGCGCGGCGCGGTGGGTGATCGCCGCGGGCGGACCGGGTCCCGCTGCGAGCCAGCTCTGGGCCCACCTCCGGAGCGACTGGATGCTCCTCGTCGTGGTGACCGATCACCTCCTCCTCGCGGCCATCGTGCTCGTTGTCGTGTGGGTGGATGCCACGAAGGCCGGGTGGAGCATCGGGCGGCGCCTCGGCCTCACCGCCGCCTTCGTGGCGCTGGGCTCGCCGGCGATCCTCTGGTATGTCGCGAGGCGCCTGCAGACGCCCGGGCTCGAGACACGCAGCGATGCCGAAGCAGGCGCCTGAGGCCATGCACTGGCGGCGGCTCGACGTGCCGGGCACGGATCGCTGCGCGCTGACCCGATCGTCGAACGGGTGGCGGCTCGCGGGCCGGGCTGCGTTCGAGGACGTGAGAGGGGAAGCCCGGCTCGACTACGCGGTTGCGGTGGATGGCCGGTGGCAGACCCTGACCGGTTCCGTGCATGGCGTGGTGGGGAGGCGCCCGGTTGCGCTCGAGGTCGAGCGGGGCGAGGATGCTCGATGGGTGGTCAACGGCACCCACCTGCCCGATCTCGATGGGCTCGTGGATCTCGATCTCGGCTTCACGCCCGCCACGAACCTCTTCCCGCTCCGTCGCCTTGCGCTCCGGGTCGGCGAGGCCGCGGACGCGGCGGCGGCGTGGCTCGACGACGAACAGTGGATGCTTCGACGGCTGCCGCAACGTTACGAGCGGCGTGCGCCGGACGCGTGGTGGTATGAATCTCCTCTCGGCGGATACGAGGGCCTGCTGCGGGTGAACGCCGCGGGATTCGTCACCGAGTATCCCGGCCTCTGGGAGGCGGTGCCGGAGTGACCATCTCCGGCAGAGACCGATAGAACGGACGGAGGCATGCAGCGTCACGACCCATCCATGGTAGCGCCGCCGGTCGGCGGCTATTCGCACGGGGTCGAGGTGCCCGCGGGGCGCCGGCTCCTGTTCATCAGCGGGCAGGTGCCCGAGCGGCCGGATGGCTCGGTCCCAGCCGATTTCGACGGCCAGTGCCGCGCGGCCTGGGCGAACGTGCTCGCCGTGCTCGCGTCCGCGAGGCTGGGGCCGGAGCACCTGGTGAAGGTCACCACCTGGCTCACCGACCGCGGCCACGCGGAAGCCAACGGCCGGATCCGGCGCGAGCATCTCGGCGATCACCGCCCGGCGCTGACGGTCGTGGTGGCGCAAACGCTCGAGTCGCCGTGGCTCCTCGAGATCGAAGCGATCGCCGCGGGAGGAGAGCCGGAATGAGCCTGCGCGCCGCCACGCTCCTTCTGCTCGGCCTCGCGGGGTGCGCGCCCGCGCCGGGGCGCAGCGATCCCGCGGGGTATGCGCCGGCCGCCGGCCGAGACGAAGAAGGCCTTGCCAGCTGGTACGGCGCCGCCTTCCATGGCCGGACGACGGCAAGTGGCATCCCGTTCGACCGGCACGCGATGGTCGCGGCACACCCCACCCTCCCGTTCGGTACCCGCGTGCGGGTGCACCGGCTCTCGACCGGAGGGGCTGTCGAAGTGGAGATCGTGGACCGCGGTCCCGCGGCCGGGCCGAGAAGGGCAGGGGTGGTGATCGACCTCTCCGAAGCTGCGGCCGAGCAGCTCGGCTTCATCCGGGAAGGGCGCACCCGCGTGCGAATCGAGGTGCTCCCGGATCCAGCGGCGGCCGGCGAGACCGCCGACTAGCCGCTTTCCGTTATGCGCAACTCCGGAGGAGGAGGTTGAGCACGACGGTCAGCACGATGGATGCGACGATGCTGAACACGCATCCGGATGTCCGTACCCGAACCGGCAAGATCGTTCTCTCCGAAAGATCGAGCCCTACGTTGCGCGGAGGCACCGGGTGCTGTGGTGATCCACGCTACATTCCTGACCGGCCGCCGGCGGTCGCACGGGCCTCGCCACCGGCAGTCAGCTGACCTTCTCGATGGAGCACGACGCATGAAGTTCCTGCTGCTGATCTACAATGAAGACGGGCTGCTCCGGTCCCTCGCCGACGGAGAGGCGGACGACATGATGCGCACATGCCTCTCGCATGCCGACGAGCTGCAGCGCGACGGGGTCCTGCTCGAATCGCAGATGCTCGAGGATGCCTCCACCGCGCGCTCGGTCCGGATCCGGAACGGCCGCCTGACGGCGACCGATGGGCCCTTTGCCGAAGCCAAGGAAGTGCTGGGCGGATTCAATCTCATCGAGGCAGCCGACATGGACGAGGCCGTACGCATCGCCTCCGGGTTTCCCTGGGTGCGGACCGGGTGCGTCGAGGTGCGGCCGGTCCGGGAGATCGCGTCCGTTCGCCGCCGGGTGGGTGTCGCCTAGCGCGCATGCACGATTGCGGCTCCCGTTCCACCGTGCCACGATTGAATGCGGCCGCCAGGGCCGCACCGTCACCGGGAGCGTCCCATGCAGCGACCGATCACCCCCGCGCTTCACAGCGCGCTCGACTATGCGAGCGCGGCCGTCACCGCCGCGGCTCCGCGGTTCTTCGACATGCCCCGCACCGCCTCTCGCGCCTGCCAGGCCTTCGTGGCGACCTACACCCCGATGGCCGCGCTCAGCGATACACCGGGGGCGGTGCACCGCGCGATCCCCTTCCGCACCCATGGCGCCATCGACAAGGCGCTCATCGTCGCCTTGCCCGCCCTTCCGTGGATGCTGGGCTTCGCATCCCACCGCGCCTCGCGGAATTACTTCCTGGCGCTGGGCGCGGTGACGCTTCTGGTCACCGCGCTGACCGACTGGGATGCCCCCCGGCGCGAGGGCCGCGCCGCCTGATGGGACATGTCGCCCTCCTCGGCGATTCCATCCTCGACAACGGCGCCTACACCGGGGAGGGTCCCGACGTCATCACGCAACTCCGGCCGCTGCTCCCGGCGGGCTGGGCGGCCACGCTGGTCGCACTCGATGGCAGCGTAGCGCTCGGGCTCATCGCGCAGGCGACGCGCATCCCGCGCGACGCGACGCATCTCGTCGTGAGCGCCGGGGGGAACGATGCGCTCGGCCACGCCGGCCTGCTCGGCGCGCCGGCGCGATCAGCCGGCCAGGTCCTCGACCAGCTCGCCGAAGCCGTGGCCGCGTTCGAGAGTGATTATCGCGCGGGACTCGGGGCCGTCCTTCAGCTCGGGCTGCCGACGATCGCCTGCACGATCTACAACGGCAACTCACCGGACGCGGTATTCCAGCGGCGCGCCCGGACGGCACTCACCCTCTTCAACGATGTCATCCTGCGCGTTGCCTTCGGGCACGCGCTCACGATCGTCGACCTGCGCTACGTCTGCAGCGAGGCGGCGGACTACGCGAATCCGATCGAGCCGTCCTCGCACGGCGGGGCGAAGATCGCGCGTGCGATTGCCGGTGCCGTGGCCGGCCGCGCGACCGGCGCGCGGGTAGTCCTGTCGTGAGCGCGCCGCCGCCGCTTAATGGGGGATGCAGGAGACCGATGCACTCGCGTGCCGGTGCTATGCCTTCGCGCTGCGCGCAGCCTATGGTGCCGCGTGTCCCGATGACGACGAGATGCCGATGACCTGGTACTGCACGATCGCATGAGCGCCGCCCCGCGAGCGCTGGCCCTCCTGATCCTCGTTCCCCTCGCGGTGATCGTCGCGCCGATCGCCGCG
>JBLNHD010000002.1:0-4174 GCA_050268825.1 Gemmatimonadota bacterium | reverse complement strand
GAAGAGTACGTCGCCTCCGATCACCATTCCGTTTCCGACGAAGCTCACGCTGCCCGGCGAATGTCCCGGCGTGTGGCGGACCTCGAAGCTGAAGGCTCCCACCCGGAGCGCGGCACCGTGGGTCAGCACGTGATCCGGTGGCGGCGGCGTCGCGGCGCGCAGGCCGAACCATTCGGCCTGCTGGGGGAGCGCATCGTAGAGCGCGCGATCGGCGGCGTGGAGGAAGATCGGCGCTCCGGTGCGCCGGTGGACCTCGCCCACGCCGAGCACGTGATCGATGTGGGCGTGAGTGAGCCAGATGGCGGAGAGCGCCCACGCCCGGGTATCGAGCTCGGCGAGGAACATGCCCGGCTCTTCGCCGGGGTCCACGATCACCGCCTCGCGTCGTGCCGTGTCGGCGACGAGATAGCAGTTCTCCGCGAACTGCCCGTTCGGAAGCGCTATGACGTCGAGATCACTCATGCCGGACGCGGCTCGCGGCGATCAGTCCGTCCACGGCGGAGCGCAGTGATTCGGGTGTGAACGGCTTGCCGAGGAACGCCGCGCCGGCCGGCACCAGGCGCTCCAGAACGGCCGCTTCTCCTGTGTGGCCCGAGGTGAAGAGCACCGGCAGGTCCGGCCAGCGTGCATGCACCGAGTCGTGCAGCTGCCGGCCGTTGAGGTTCGGCATCACGACGTCGGTCACGATGAGATCGGGCCGGATCGTCCCGCTTTCCATGAGGGCCAGCGCCGCCGATCCGTCCTGCGCTTCGGCGACCTGGTAGCCGCCCTCCCGCAGCGCCCGCGCGGCGAGGAGGCGCACGGCCGGCTCATCCTCCGCGACGAGGACCAGTGACGGCCGACCGCTCCCGGGCCCGGCCACGTGCGCGTCGCCCGCCGTCCCGCCTTCCGGCGCAACGGTCGCCGGACCCGCCGCGACCGGCCAGTAGAGCTCCATGATCGTTCCGGCCCCGATCGTGCTCATCGCGCGGACGTAGCCGCCATGGCGCCGGAGGGTTCCATACACCATCGAGAGCCCGAGCCCCGTGCCCTTCCCCACGTCCTTCGTCGTGAAGAACGGATCGAACGCCCGCTCGAGCGTTCCGGGGGACATGCCGTGCCCCGTATCGGCAACCGTGAGACGTACGTACCGACCCGGCGCGACCGACTCCGCCGGCGCCGCCGGGAGCTCGGACTGCAGGGTGACGGCCGCGATCGCGATCGTGATCCGGTCCCCCGTCTCGGTCGCATCGCGCGCGTTCGCCACCAGATTGATGAGCACCTGCTCCACCTGGTCGGCGTCTGCGGAGATGGGCGGGAGGGGCAGCGCGGCGGGGATGAGGAGGTACTTGTCGGCGCCGAGCAGCTGCCGGAGGACCGGCGCAAGGCGGGCGATGAGCTCGGGCAGCTCGACCACGGTCGGGCGAGTGACCTGCTGCCTCGTGAACGCCAGCAGCTGCTGACTCACCCGGGCGGCGCGCTCGGCAGCGCGCATCACCTGGCGCATGTCGCCGGACTGCGGATGGTCCGGGCCGAGCGCCCTCAACACGAATTCGCCGAAGCCGAGAACCGCGGTCATCTGGTTATTGACCTCGTGGGCCACACCACCCGCCAGGGTGCCGACCGACTGAATCCGCTGGGCATCCCGCAGCTGCCGTTCGGTGCGCCGCTCGGCGGTCACGTCGCGGAAGATTGCCACGGCCGCGATGATGCGGCCGTCGGCATCGCGGACCGGTGCGGCGTTCGCATCGATCTGCACTCGGCGCCCGGTCGCGTGAATGATCTCGAGGATCCGGCCCGTGATGATCTCGCCGGTCCGGAGCGACTGGGCGATGGGCCACTCCTCCGACTCGATGCGGCGGCCATCGGGATGCAGCCCGTAGTAATGCTCGCTGTAGCTCGAAATGTGGTCGAGCCCCACCGAGTACCCGAAGATTTCCTCGAACTTCGAATTGAGGAAGAGGATCCTGCCGCTCGGCGCCTCGATGATGGCGACGGCTACGGGCGACTGCTCGAGCACCGTCCGGAGCTTCTGCTGCTCCGCGTCGCGCTCGGCGGCAAGTCGCTCCGTTTGGATCAGCGCGCGCTCGACGGCCTGCCGCGTCCGGACGAGTGCCGTGACGTCGACCCCGGTGGCCAGCAGCCCGGACACGGCTCCATCGGCACCGCGGATCGGCTGATAGACGAGATTCACGTAGCGCACTTCGGATGGGGCTTCCGCGGTCGGCTGGAGCTCCACCGCGAGCTCGTTGCCGACGAACGGCTCGCCGGTGGCGTAGACCCGGTCGAGCAGCTCGAGGAAGCCCTGGCTGGCCACCTCCGGCAGCGCCTCCCCCACCGTGCGGCCGATCAGGTCGCGGTGCCCGACGAGCTGATAGTACGCCGGGTTGGCGAGCTCGAACCGGTGCTCCGGGCCGCGAAGCACGGCGAGGAACGACGGTGCCAGCTCGAAGACACGCTCGAGCGATTCCCGCTCGGCTCGCGCCGCCGCGCGTTCCATTTCCCGCTCACGCTCTTCCCGGGCGATGCGGTCGAGCGCCGCGGCAACCTCGCGCCCGACCTGCGCGATGAATTCGACGTACGCAGTGTCGCAGGGAATCCGCGGATTGAGGCCCGCGACGAGCATGCCGTGCAGTGGCCGGGACCCGATCGTCGACGTGAGGGGCAGGGTCAACGCCTCGCCGATCGCCTCCGGCCAGCGGTTGCACACCACCACGCCCGGCACCGGAACGTGCATCGGCTCCGGCGCGGAAAGTGCCGAGGCGGAGGGCCAGGGCACGTCGTCCGCCAGCTGCAACGAGTGCGGCGCGATCGGGCTGGGCGCTGCGACACCGTACGCGGAAGCGAGCCGGAGGGTCCGACCATCGGGCTCGAGCAGGTAGAGGAGAGAGAAGCCGACATCCAGCGACGCCGATTCGAGAACGCTGCCGGCGGTGCGGCATGCCTCCTCGGGAGCGCTCGTTCGCTGGAGGGCCGTCACCAGCTCGCGCACCAGCCTGACACGGCGCTCGGAGATCACGCGTCGCGTCGTCTCCTGCACCGTGACGAGGACGCCGCCGACCTGGCCGGCATCATCCTGGACGGGACTGTAGCTGTAGCTCCAGTAGACGTCGTGCACCCGGTCGCCGCGGGTGATCGGCACCAGGTGATCCTCGTGCCAGGTCGACGGGCCGCCGGCCATGATGCTTTCGACTTCCGGGCCGATGATCGGCCAGATCTCCGCCCAGCACTCGCGACCGCGTGCACCGAGGGCGGAGGGGTGGCGATCAGGCCCGAGGCTCGGGCGGTATCCGTCGTTGTAGAACTGAATGAGGTCGGGGCCCCACCAGAGGAACATCGCGTGACGCGAGGCGAGCAGCGTGCTCACGGTGCTGCGGAGACTGGCAGGCCACTGTCCGGGGAGACCGATGGGTGTCGCGCCCCAGTCGAAATCCCGCATGAGCGCCCCCATCTCCCCGTCCTGGCGGAACACCGGGGGGCAGGTCGCGACTGCAGGCGGCTCGCTGAGGACGTCGGTCATCGGGACGTTTCCGGCGGTGCCGCCCTGGGCGGCCGCCGCGCAGGGGAAGAGCTCAGCGGATCAGCGCGCAGTGGTCTCGCCGGTGCCGACGGCCACGCCATACGCCTCGGCGCCGCCCGCCGCCGCCGCCCCTTCAGGGGCGCGCGGACGAGGAACGCCGATGTCCCCGAGGACGGCGGCCGCAGGATCCGGATGGCCGGTGCGCAGCGCCTTGATGTAACGGTCCGCGGCAATGGCCGCGGTGGTGGCGTCGCCCTGCGCGGTCGTTACCTGCCGGGTGAGCTGTGCGCGCATGTCGCCGGCGACGAAGAGCCCGCGGATCGAGCTCTGCATTGCCAGATCGGTAATGACATAACCGCCGGCGTCGTGAACGTAGTGCCCGTCGATGATCCCGGTGTTCGGCTTGAAGCCGATGAACACGAACAGCCCCGTCGCCTCGATCGTGCCCACGGCCCCCGTCACCACATTCCGCACCCGGAGGGAGGTCATCCCCTTCGCCGCATCCCCGAGCGCCTCTTCGGCCACGGTATTGAACACCACCTCGATCTTCGGATTGGCGAAGACGCGCTCCTGGATGATGCGCGATGCCCGGAACTCGCTGCGGCGATGGACGATCGTGACCTTCGACGCGAACCGCGTGAGATAATCGGCCTCCTCGCACGCCGCATCCCCACC
>JBLNHD010000001.1:0-4845 GCA_050268825.1 Gemmatimonadota bacterium | reverse complement strand
CCAGGCGACGAGCGTCTCCGGTCCGGTCTTCCCATGGCGCTCGATCGCCGCCCTCCCATCGCGCCGTGCGAGAAACCCGGTCCATTCCGGACCCTGCCGGCCTACGACGCTCCCGTATGCCGCCGGGCCCGAGTTCGGAAAAAGGAACACCTCCGATTCGACCACGAAGCGTCCTGCGGCCCGGTGCGTCGAATCCGAGAGGACGGCGCCCGGACCCATCGTGACGTGCCAGCCGGGCGGCATCGGCGCGAAGGCGTAGGCCGAATCCGGCGCAGGCGCATCCAGCGAGACTGCGAGCCGGGCGGCGCCTTCCTGCGCGCCGATGCGTCCGGGAAGAAGGAGCAATGACACCAGACAGCCGGTAATGATGCGGCGCATCGATCGGTCTCCACACGCGAGATGAGAAGTCGGCGCCGGGTCGCGTCTTGCCTGCGCCCGCCCGGCTGTGGATTCTACGGTCCGCCGGCCGCGAGAGCCAGCGCCCCCGGGAGAGCCAGCACCCCGGTGTGTCGTTTTCCTCATCAGGCGTCTCCCGGAAGTTCCCCTCGCCTTCCCCTGCCACCACGGGGAGCCATGTCCAGGTCCCGATTCCTCCTCGTCTGCGCCCTGCTCGCGAGTGCGGGCGACGTCGCCACGGCCCAGACTCCGGCGGCCGGACTCGTCGCGGCGGACACGCGCCTCTCGTGTGCTCAGGCGGCGACGATCCTCGCAGCCCGCGCCGCGACCGAGCGCCCCGCTCCCGTATTCCGCATCGAGAGCCGGAACGACGTCGATGCCGTGCTCCGCAACCTGACGGATCTCGCGCTGGGACGCGAGCGGTGCGGCGCCGCCTACGGGGTTCGGGGGCTCGTGAAGTGGCAGCTCGTCGGCACGCCGTGGACGCCAAAGGAAGCGCCCGGTCAGCGGCCGGGCGTCCCATGGAATGCCGATGCGATCTACGACCTGACCCTGGCGGCAGAGGCCGGCGGCGCATCCGCAGCGACTTCGGGCGCGATTGCCGTGAGCCTCCTGCTCGCGGAGGGCGCGGAGCTCCCCTGGCTCGTCCGGGAAGTCGGCCCAAGGCTCCTCGGCGCCCTCGCCGCGCCGGGCGATGTGGCCGACTCGATGCGCCAGCTGCAGCGCGGACGGCTCGCCGCATGGCTCTGGAACCCGCTCATCGCCGACTCGGCGTTCACCGCCTATCGGGTCGCCGGCGGCGGCGCCGATCGCGCGGCGCTCGAGCTGGCGCGCGTCAGGCTCGGCCTCGGCAGGGAGGATGGCGAGGCGCTGTACTACACTGCCGCCGCTTCGGGCGACTCGAGCGTGATCCGGGGCCTGCGTGCCGACCTCGCGCTCGTGGCGGACTCGGCGGAGCTCGCCGGCTACGACGCGCTCGCACCGACTGCGCGCCCGGCGTGGCTGCGGCGTTTCTGGGAGGAGCGGGACCTCGAATCGCTCAAGCCCCGTGGCACCCGCGTGGCCGCGCATTACGAGCGCATCGGCTCGGCACGCCTCCGGTTCCGGATCCTCACCTATCCCCGCCGATACGAGCTGGACGAGCTCTGGATCAACCGCGACGCCGAGTTCGATGACCGCGGCCTCGTCTTCATCCGCCACGGGATGCCGGACGACACCGCCTCCGCCGTGCGCGCCGGTGCCTGTCCCAATACCTCCTGGCTGTACCGGCGTTCGGAGGGGAACCTGATCTTTCACTTCGTGGCCCGCGAGAATCCCGACGACTGGCGGCTCGTCGAAACGCTGGCGAACGTCGGCGGTGGCGCGGGCGCGACGACACGCGTGCGGCAGGCCGGGCCGTCGCGCAGCTGCGGCGCGGTCGACGGCCTGCTCGAGTCGCGGGCTTCGCTCGATCCGATCTATGGCCGGCTCGCCGTGAGCGCGTCGCGGATGAACTGGGAACGCGAGCTGGCGCTCACGACCCGCAGCCGCGAGATCGGCACCACGACGGATTCCGACGCGCTGCGGTTCCCCAGGGTGCTCGAAGTGGCCTGGCGCGCGTACGGGCTCCTCGGCCAGGGCGACCAGGGACGCATCCTTCTCCTCGTCTCGGTGCCGGGCAGATCGCTCCGGCAGATTTCGGCGCAACCCATCGGATACGGATTCGAAATGCGCCTCGTCGGCCGCTCGGGCTCGCACCTCATCGAGGTGGACACCGTGCGACGGCTGGCGGTGCGGGAGGTGCCCGCCCCCGACGCAATGCTCACGTTCGTCACCGAGCTCACGGCTGCTCCGGGCACCTGGCGCCTCGGCGCGAGCCTCGCGCAGCCGGCGGACTCCTCGGGCCAGTTCTTTCGCGATTCCGACGTCGCGGTGCCGGGCGCCGGTGGTGCGCTCTCGCTCAGCGACATCGTACTGGGCGACGCCGCAGGTGGCCGACCCTGGGAGGCCCCCGACGGGCCCTTTCCGCTCAGCTCGACCGGCAGCTATGCGCGTGGCAGCTCGATTCCGATCTACTACGAGGTGGCGGGCGTGGCCCCGGGGACCGAGATCGAGACGAACATCGTTTTCACCCCCGAGGACGATGATCGCGGCGTCACGGTGACGTTCACCGAGCGTGCCGGCGGCGGCATCGAGCGAACCCGCCGCGAGCTCGGCACCGATCGCCTCGAGCCCGGGCGCTACCTCATGCGCCTGACCGTAAAGACCGCCGACGGACAGTCGGCGACTCGCGAGACGGCGGTCTTCGTCCTGGACGGCTGAGTTGCGGCGAGCCGCGCGCCTCGCACCATCGACCCTACCGTCCCTGCCCCGTCGCGAGTATCTTTGCAGGCTCACAAATTTCCTCCTCGGCCCCGCACCGGGCTGGGGCGTGGCGCCCGGCTCCACCGGGCAATGTCCAAAGGACGGTGTCATGACCCACCAGTACGAGGTGGTCTACATCTTCGACAGCGCGCTCGAAGAGACCGCCATCAACGAGAAGCTCGAGCGCTTCCACGCGCTCATCCGCCAGGAGGGGGTCGAACCCCCCGCCCTCGACAACTGGGGCAAGCGGACTCTCGCATTCCCGATCAAGAAGCGCGAAACCGGGCACTACGTCATCGCCAAGTTCGAAACGGCGGCGGCAGCCCTTCCCGAGTTCGAGCGCGCCATCAAGCTCGATGACGGCGTGCTGCGCCACCTCGTCGTGGTGCACGAGGGCGCGCAGCCGGTGCCCGTCACCGCAGCCAAGACCGATGAGGAGGACGACGAATGAAGCGTGCCGCCAAGACCTGCGCCATCTGTGAATCGGGCGTGCGGGTCGTCGATTTCAAGGATGAGCGGACGCTGCAGCGTTTCCTCACCGAGCGGGGGAAGATCCTCCCCGCGCGGCTGTCGGGCACGTGCGCGCGCCATCAGCGGCAGCTCAGCACCGCCATCAAGCGAGCCCGCGAGCTGGCGCTGCTGCCGTACATCAAGGGACACGTCGGCTGACCGGACCCGGCCTCGCCGACGGCCGCCGCTCCTGGGGGCTGGTCGCGCTGCTGGCCGTCTTCATCCTGCTCGTCCCGCCCGTTTTCGTCCTCGGGCCTCTCGCGGGGATGCTCCTCGTGTCGCGGCCGGCGTCGGGTCGGGAATGGTTCTGGCTTGCGGCAAGTGGCGCCCTGCTGTGGCTCTCGCTGCGCGACGGGGGGCTCGCGGAAGGATTCGTGCGGGCCACCGGCATCTTCATCGCGGGCACGTTCGTCGCCCTGTCGGTCTGGAGCGAGCGTGGCCTCTTCCGGCGCGCGGCACTCGCGACGGCGGCCGGACTCTTCGCCGCCGTGGCGCTGACGGCGCTCTTCGGCGTGGGGTGGGAGGGCGTGGAGCGCGCGCTCGAGCGCGGCCTGCGCGACGCCTTCCTGGCGCAGGCCCGCGTGGCCGAGGCCGGCGGCTTCGGGGAGGGTGTTGCGAACGCGCTGCGCGACATGGCCCGTGGGGCCGGCGAAAGCGCCTCGTTCTACCCTGCCCTGCTCGCCGTGACCGGCATGGCGGGATGTGCGCTCGGGTGGCGATGGTTCCGGCTGGTGGCGGGGCCTCGCGGTCCGGCCGAGGAGCGGTTCGCCGGGTTCACGTTTTCCGATCAGGCGGTCTGGATCCTGATCGGCGCGCTGGCCGTGACGCTGCTGCCGGACAGCGAGCGCACGATCCTCGGCGCCACCGTCGGGACGTGGGGGAAGAACCTCCTCGCCGTCATGGTGGCGCTCTACATCGCCCGCGGGCTCGCGATCTTCAGCGCGGCCTCGGGGCGCACACCGCGGCGGATCGTCACGGTGCTCGCGCTCGTCGGGCTCCTGCTCTGGCCCTTTGCAGCGGGCGGCCTGCTGCTGCTCGGCCTGGCTGATTCGTGGGTAGATTTCCGGCGACGCCTCGAGTCGCCGCCAACCGGAGGAAGCGAACGATGATGGAAGTGATTCTGCGGGATGATGTGCGCTCGCTCGGCAAGGCCGGCGAGCTGGTGCGCGTGAAGCCCGGCTATGCGCGCAACTATCTCCTTCCGCAGGGCCTCGCCTACGAGGCGACCGAAGGCAACCGGAAGCGCATCGCCGCGGAGACGAAGGCGCGCGACACACGGCTCGCCGCCGAGAAGTCCACCGCCGAGGCCTTCGCGCAGACACTCGGCGCGCTCACGCTGACGATCCCCGGCAAGGCGGGAGAAGAAGGCAAGCTCTTCGGCTCGGTGACGGCCGCGGACATCGCCGAGGCCATCGCCGCGCACGGCCACGAGGTGGACCGGCGCCGCATCGAGCTGGACCAGCCGATCCGCCACCTCGGGGAGCATACGGTCGCGGTGCGGCTCCACCCCGAAGTGCATGCCGACGTGCGAGTGACGGTCGTCGCCGAGTAGGCGGCGATGACGGCCGGCATTTCCTATGTCGACGGCGAGCGTCT